>SXHM01000113.1 GCA_005773695.1 Bacteroidota bacterium | reverse complement strand
ATCTGAATTGCAGCCTTCGCATACAACTCGGAGTTTATAACTATGATTCTGTTTAGCATGGTAGGTATATCTATAAGATGCAAAAAAATGATTTTTGAGTATAACTTGCAATTATGTTTATCAACCAATGTTGATAACATTTTTGGGATAATTTGTTTTTCTGTTCTTGGGTAATTATGTCAACCTGAATTCTGAATACTTTAGCGCAAATTTTATCTGTTGAAACTCAGTTTCCGCCCTTATACACTGCAACTTAAAAATCCTTTCGGGTTGGCGCACGGCTCTCGAAATACAACAGCCATTGTATTAACGCAACTGGAACATAACGGGATTATCGGTTACGGTGAAGCCTCACTCCCACCCTATCATGGAGAAACACAGGAAAGTGTTAAAGCATTTCTTTCAAAATTAGAGTTGGAACAATTTGAAAATCCGAGCGACATTGAAAAAACTTTAACGTACGTAGATAAAATTGAAAAAGGGAATAATGCCGCAAAAGCATCCATTGATATTGCGCTGCATGATTTAGTCGGGAAGATTTTGCATAAACCCTGCTATGAACTTTTCGGAATAAAAACAAAAGAAAAGAAATTATCGAGTTATACCATTGCCATTGATGAATTGAAAAATCTGCCGCGTAAAATAAAAGAGGCTAAAGATTTTAAAATCCTGAAAATAAAACTGGGGACAAAAGAGGATGAAAAGATAGTACACATCGTAAAAAACGAATGCAATAAACCATTGTATGCAGATGCCAATCAAGGCTGGAACGATAAAAGCATGGCTTTGGAAATGCTGTGCTTGTTGAAAGAAAATGGTTTTGAAGTAGTGGAACAACCCATGCCTGTTAATTGCGCAGATGATGATATGTTGTGGCTGAAAGAAAAAAGTCCGTTGCCATTACTTGCAGATGAATCAATAAAACGATTTACAGATCTGGATAAAACAGCAGAACTTTTTCACGGCATTAATATAAAGCTGATGAAATCAACAGGCATGGCCGAAGCATATAAAATAATGGTGCGTGCCCGTGAACTGAATATGAAAATAATGTTAGGCTGTATGACTGAAACTTCGTGTGCAATTCTTGCAGCTTCTCATCTTGCATCATTGGCTGATTATGTTGATTTAGACGGACCATTTCTGATTAGCAACAATCCGTTCAGAAATCCTGAACTGGTTGATGGCTGTGTCGTAACTCCTGAGAAACCGGGAATTGGTTTAGAGTTTTAAATAAACCTTATTTTTGGAATCATTTACTAAAGAAAAACTATGAAAAAAGTTATACTTTTTATCAGCTTAGTCCTCTCATTTCAACTGGTTTTTGCACAAAAAGAAGAGTGGACAAACCATTTTAGTAGAGTAAAAGAGGCAACTACACTTGATGATGATTTTTATGCAAAACCTGATGCATCAAAAATTCCTGCCATCATTGCAAAATACAATGAAGCGATGGATCTGATGAATCAGGTGGAAGCAAAATCTTCGGATTACAAACATTCTGCAAACTATGAAAGAGTATGGATATACAAGCAGATTGCCTTCCTCTATGAAAAGATTGGAAATCATACCCTCCAGAAAGAATATGTAAATAAGGCATTTGCTATATGGCCTTCTTTTTACACTATTGATATATCGGAAGCACGAAAGCATATTAAGTTCAGCAATGATGACCCACTTGACAAAACATATACTGACATAATCTATTTGGGAGTAGAAGCAGCTTTAAGCCTATATGACTATGAGCGCATCACGCAATTTAATAAACTTTACGAACCGGTAAAAAAAGGTATTTCGCCAACCAGTGAGTGGATTATTTATTATGATATTGCTCTTGCTTTTGAGGAAAGCGGTGATCCTTTCTTAGATGCAATTTTTGCTCTGGCAGACAAAGAAGAAAGCGATGACGAGCTTGCCTCCTATTATGTAAGAGCATTGGAAGCATGGGTGTCTCTGTCAAGTGAGAATAAGGCATTAAATACCGAACCCTACAAAACAATGACAACGGTTTTTAATAGCTTCAAACTAAATGAAACTGATTTACAATTGCGCGTTGCTAAGGCCTTAATAAATGTAAATGAATATGCAGCAGCCAATAAATGGTTTGCAACCTACACAACAGTCGTAAATCCTGCCTCTCTTGATGTAGGATGGAAATACTCTGAATCTGCTATGAAAGAGCCCGATAAAGCAGATGCAAGAAAAGCAGTAAGCGTTATTGAAAAATACAGCTCAGGCTTTTCGGAATATGAATGGGAGCGCCTGCAAAAAGTATATGAGTTTATTGGCGATATCGCTAAAGTTCAGGAAATAAAAAACAGAATTGTTGAAGCAAGAAGAAAAGCAGAAGAAGAACGCAGACTGCAGGCTCAGCGCGAAGAAGAAGAACGAAAACGCAGAGAAAAGGAAGAACGCAAAGCCAATGCACGTGGCAATTTTTCGGTTGCAGTTGCTACTAATCCTATTATGTATATCTGGGACGATTATCCTGTAAGTCTTGACATTCGCATAGGACGGGTTTCCAATGAATTCCGTGTAAACATCACCAACACGCGTCCCGGAAAAGGAGATAATTATCATTTCGGCCAATGGCGTTCCGAAGGAATTACTGATGATTTACGTTACCACTATTCAGGCTACGAATTTTCATACACGCTGAAAATACTTGGCAGCAAGGGTTTCAGCTCCACCAAATCAAAGCGCAAACAATATGTGGGTGGCTATGTTGGTTTTCAGCCGCGCTATGCAATGTATGACTTCAATCCTGAGTTTATAAATTTTACCGATGCTACTACAGCAATTACCGACCAACATCTTATTACAGCATCAGCCCAACGTTATGAGTTTACGCTGATGGGCGGCTTTCTAGGTGATAATCTGGGAAGCTTTTTCCATATTGACTACTTTTTGGGCGTTGGAATTGGTTACCGCACCCTTGATATCAGTTCTGACAGAGCAGATTTCGACATCAATAAATACAGATTTGATGAAAGCACCGACCAACGTTTTGAGCCCAAGCGTTGGGATAAACTGTATGTGCCGATACGTTTGGGATTAAGATTTGGAATTAATTTATTGTAATCGTTCCACTACTGCCTGCCTTTCTTCCCAAAGCAGCAATTCTTTTTCAAGGCTTGCTTTGAGTTCATTATACAGGTCAAACACCGAATTATCTTTCAATGCCTCCTGATAAAAAACGGGGTCAAGTAAATTATCATCCATTTCCTTGATTTTCTGTTCAAGGCGTTCTATCTCTTTTTCGCTTTTCTGAACTGCACTTTGTGCATGTTTCAATTCTTTCTCTAATTTCTTCTTTTCCTCGTGTTCGTGTTTTGCTTCAAACTTCTCCTTCTCTTTTTCTTTCTTATCTGCTCCGTTTGCAGTGGGTTTTACTTCCAGCTGAGCAAGATTTTGAATCTTACGCGAAGCAAGAAATGCCTGCAAATCACCAATATGTGTTTTGATATTTCCATTGCGGAATTCATATACTTTATCCGTTAATCCCTGTAAAAAATCACGGTCGTGTGAAACAACAATGAGTGTTCCGTCATATTTCATTAGTGCACTTTTCAGCATTTCTTTTGAGCGCATATCCAGGTGATTGGTGGGCTCGTCCATAATAAGAAGGTTGTAAGGCTGCAATAATAATTTACAAAGTGCAAGACGGTTTTTCTCTCCTCCCGAAAGCACTTTCACTTTTTTGTCTACAGCATCACCACCAAAAAGGAAAGAACCTAAAAGACTACGCACATTTTTACGTACATCCCCTTCTGCCACATCATCAATGGTTTGAAAAACTGTTTTTTCTCCATCTAAAATCTCTGCCTGATTTTGTGCGAAGTAGCCTATCTTCACATTGTATCCGATGGTTATTTTGCCGTCAGATAATTCTTCAACACCAGCAATAATTTTTGAAAGCGTTGACTTTCCTTCACCATTCTTACCTACAAAGGCAATGCGCTCTTCGCGCTCAATCATGAAATCAACCTTGCTGAAAATGGTTTTGTCACCATAACGTTTAGCAACATTCTCCGCTTCTATCACTACTTTTCCAGAGCGCGGTGCGGGTGGAAATTTAAAGCGGAGTGTTGCATTATCTTCTTCGTCTACTTCAATACGATCAATTTTATCCAGCTTTTTAATTAAACTTTGAGCCATGGAAGCTTTACTGGCTTTTGCACGAAATTTATTGATGAGCATTTCAGTATGCTCAATATATTTTTCCTGATTGGCAAAGGCAGCCTGTTGCTGTTCTCTACGTTCCTGGCGCAACTGAACGTATTTGGAATAGTTTGCTTTGTAGTCGTAAATTTTTCCAAGCGAAATTTCAATTGTGCGGGTAGTTATGTTATCAAGGAAAGCCCTGTCATGCGATACGAGTACAACTGCTCCGTAATAGTTTTTCAAAAAATCCTCGAGCCATTGAATAGACTCTATGTCCAAGTGATTGGTAGGCTCATCCAGCAACATAACGCTTGGTTTCTGCAAAAGAATTTTTGCCAATTCAATGCGCATGCGCCATCCACCGCTGAACTCATCAGTAAGACGTGTTAAGTCCTTGCGCTCAAAACCTAAACCGAAAAGTACCAACTCAATGTCGCTCTGCATCGTATAACCACCAATCAGGTTATAGCGTTCGTTGGCATCGTTCAACTTTACAATAAGGTCGGAATAAGAGTCGCTGTCGTAATCGGTGCGAATGCCCAATTGCTCATTATAATGCTCAATCTTCTTTTCCAGCTCTTTGGCTTCAATAAAAGCAGTTTCTGTTTCATCGAAAACGGTTTTGCCCAATCTTAGGTGCATTTCTTGCGGAAGATAACCAAGTGTGCAATCGCTCTGAATAGCAACTTCGCCTTCTGTAGGTTGCTGCTCTTTAGCCAGTATTTTAAGCATGGTAGATTTTCCTGCTCCGTTCTTACCTGTTAATCCAATCCTATCGCGGGAATTTACAAGAAAAGAAACATCATCAAAAAGGTCGCTACCACCAAACTGAACCGAAAGCCTGTTAACTGAAATCATTTTTTTACGAAAGGGCGCAAAAGTAATCATTTGCTGTTTCCGCAGAGATATTATTCAGCGATAAAAATTTGTCCTTTATCTTAAAAATATCCTTGTTTGTATAATTTTATATCATAAAATCTTTTTATTTATAATATTGAAATTTCATAATAAATGAATTTACACTAACTTAACACCACACACTATGCAAATCAATGAAAAAACAATCGCAGCAGTTCTGCGTGCTGGAGGTCATCCTATCCGTGTTCAGATTCTTGAACTATTAAACTCAGAAGGAGAAGTATCTGTAAATGATGTTGTCAAAAAAATTGACTCAGAACAATCACTTACATCTCATCACCTTATGTTGCTTACTAAAGCAGGCTATATCAAGGGGAGAAGAAACGGAAAGTTTATTTATTACTCTATTGCTTCGCGTGAACTTTACGGATTACTGAATGTTGTAAAGTTGTATCTGAAGAACAACTAATTTATGTTGTTAGTATTTTTTTTCATTAGTGTCCGATTAGATGAAGTTGATTTTTAATTGATTATAGTTTTGTTCTTTGACATTTTGATAGACGGGTTCTGAAAGTAGTTGATTTAATTGGGTTTTATCAAAAAGTGATATGCCCAAAATCTGTAGAATTT
>SXHM01000112.1 GCA_005773695.1 Bacteroidota bacterium | reverse complement strand
GGTGCAGTTGGCAAAAAAAAACAACGAACAATTATTGAACGAACTTATCTGGCGAGAATTTTTTCAAACGATTTTGTTGCATTTTCCTGAAGTTGTAAATTCTGCATTTAAGAAAGATTACAATGCAATAAAATGGACAAATAATGAAGCACATTTTAAGGCATGGTGCTCGGGTAAAACCGGTTACCCTATGGTAGATGCTGGTATGCGCGAACTCAATGCTACAGGTTTAATGCACAACCGCGTTCGTATGGTGGTAGCAAGTTTTTTAACCAAACATTTGCTAATTGACTGGCGCTGGGGCGAAGCTTATTTTGCAGAAAAGCTTCTGGATTTTGAATTAGCATCCAATAACGGAAACTGGCAGTGGGCCGCAGGTTGCGGATGTGATGCTGCACCTTATTTCCGTGTTTTTAATCCTACAGAGCAGCAGAAAAAATTTGACCCTGATTTTAAATACATCAAAAAATGGGTTCCTGAATTTGGAACATCACAATATCCACAACCTATAGTTGACCACGTTTTTGCCCGCAATCGTGTATTGAAAGCTTATAAAGTTGCGCTGAACCGAGAAGAGGTTTTGATGTAGTTTTTATGAAAGATATTTTCCAACAATTGGCATTCTTCTTCCTACACCAAAAGCTTTAGGAGAAATACGAAGAACAGGAGGCAATTGATGCCGTTTGTATTCGCTGGTATTTACGAGTTTCAAAATTCGCATTACTAACTTTTCTTCATAACCTTTTGCAATTAATTCTTTTGGACCGAGGCGTTTCTCTATATAGTCAAAAAGAATTTCGTCAAGAATTGAATAGTCCGGAAGCGAATCCGAGTCTTTTTGGTTCTCGCGTAACTCAGCAGAAGGTGCTTTGGTGATAATGTTTTCAGGAATACAATTATCAAGTTTATTGATGTGATGAGCAAGTTCATACACTTGAGTTTTGTAAACATCGCCCAATATAGAAAGCCCGCCATTCATATCACCGTAAAGGGTTCCGTAACCAACGGCAGCTTCACTTTTATTGGTTGTGTTTAGTAAAATGCTTCCGAATTTATTACTCATTGCCATCAGTAAAACACCGCGTACACGGGCCTGTATATTTTCTTCGGCAACATTAAATGGAATTCCTGCAAAAATTGGTTTCAGCTTGTTATCAATCACAGAAAAAATTTCTTTAATGCCGATGATATGATGCTTTGTCCCTAATCGTTTGCACATTTCTTCCGAGTCGGAAATGGAATGGTCGGATGAAAATTGTGAAGGCAATAAAAGTACACTTACATTTTCTTTTCCGAGTGCAAGTGAAGCCAATGCCAAAACAACTGCAGAATCAATACCACCACTCAATCCGAGAATGGCTTTGCTGAAGCCCATTTTTCCGAAGTAATCGTGAATTCCAAGAACTAATGCATCGTGAATGAGTTCGATTTTAGAAACGGTCTTGTGCATTTTTTTTTCTGCGGCTAAGTTTTCAGTATCAAAAAGTCGGAAATCATCTTTGAAATAATTAAGTTCTTCAACAATTTTTCCGCTTTTATCAGCTACCATGCTACCTCCATCAAAGATCAATTCAGTTTGTGCTCCAACATGATTAACATAAAATAACGGCAGTTTATATTTTTCTGCATTATAGCGCATTATTTTTATTCGTTCTTCTGCATGATTGTAATCAAAAGGTGAAGCGGCAATATTTACCATTACAGTTGGTTTATGCTTTGCAAGCTCATCCATCGGGTTTACCACATACATTCGGTCTTTTTCAATATCCCAGATGTCTTCGCAAATAGTCAAAGCAATGCGCTCGCCTTTAAATTCAATTATTTCGAACTTACGCGCTGGTTCAAAATAACGATACTCATCAAATACATCGTAAGTAGGCAGTAATGCTTTTGATACAATTTTTTCAATCTTCCCCTCATTCAAAAAGTAAGCAGAGTTGAATAAATTTTTTCCATGAATTTCAGGATTAACAGAAGTAGCACCAATAATGGCCGAAATACCTTTGCAAGCAGCAGCAATTTCTAAAATGCTTTTATCACATTCTTCATTAAAACTTTTAAACTCCAGAAAATCGCGAGGTGGATAACCACAAACAGAAAGCTCAGCAAAAACTATTAAATCCGCACCTTCAGTTTTTCCTTTATCAATAGCTGAAATAATTTTTGAGACGTTGCTTTCAAAATTACCGATGTGGTAATTGAGTTGTGCGATGGCTATTTTCATAACAGTATTTGTGCAGTAAAAATAGGTTTAAAACAAACAACCCCGCCAAACTATAGAAAGGCAGGGTTGCATTGTGTCAAACAAAAAATCTATGGAAAGATTCCCAGGTTCTGATAGGAGATGGCCACTTTATCAATTGCAGTTGCAAAAGCAGCTGTTCTCAGGTCAGGCATTCCTTTTGTGTTTTTGTATCGGTCGCGAATAGAGTTGTAAGCGTTAATCATGGTTTCTTCCAAGCCGGAATATACCAAGTCTCTTTCATCAGCTCCACGCTCAATCAATTCTTTCTGAGCACGATTAATGCGTGAACCGCTTGCTTTTTCAATTGTTTCAAGAATGTTGTGATTCATTTTTGCTTCATAGCGTTTTTCCATCCTTCCGAAACGAACATGCGAAAGATTTTTCAGCCACTCAAAATAAGAAACAGTTACTCCGCCTGCGTTCAGAAAAATATCAGGAATAATGTAAACACCTTTTTTTAGAAGTAATTTTTCGGCTTCCGGTGTTACAGGTCCGTTTGCAGCTTCTGCTATAACTTTTGCTTTAATTTTTTTTGCATTGCCCGAATGAATTTGGTTTTCAAGTGCAGCAGGAATAAGAATATCGCACTCAATTTCCAGTCCAGCTGTGTTAGGCTGAATAGTTTTTGCTCCCGGGAAATTGATTGTGCCTCCTGTAGCTTTTTTATGCTCCATCAATTTATCGGGGTCAATGCCTTTTGGATTGTAAACAGTTCCGTCAAACTCGCAGATTGCAATTACTTTTGCCCCTGCTTCATGCATAAATTTTGCTGCGTAATACCCCACGTTTCCAAGTCCCTGAACTACTACTGTTTTTCCTTCAAGACCGGGTGTTAAGCCCCACTGCTTTACATCTTCTTTTTTACTGAACGCTTCTTTTAGTCCGAAATAAACGCCAAGTCCGGTTGCTTCGGTTCTTCCCTGTATACCACCATGGCTTAGTGGCTTTCCTGTTACGCAAGCTGTAGCATTTAATTCTGTTGGAAAAAATGCAGAATAGGTATCGGCAATCCATGCCATTTCACGAGCGCCTGAACCGTAATCAGGAGCAGGAACATCAATGCCGGGGCCTATAAAATTTTTCTTAATCAACTCGGCAGTATATCTTCTTGTAACTGCCTCTAACACTTCAGGTGAAGTTTTACGCGGGCTGATTTTTATTCCACCTTTTGCGCCTCCGAAAGGTACATCAACAATAGCGCATTTGTAAGTCATCAATGCTGCCAAAGCCATTACTTCATCCTGATTTACATGAATGCTGTAACGGATTCCGCCTTTAGTTGGTAGTTTATGGTGACTGTGCTCTGCGCGATAAGCCTCAATTACTTCAATCTTGCCATCAATTTTTACCGGAAATTTCATTCGGTAAACGCTGTTGCAATATTTTATCTGTTCAAGAACTCCTGAAGGATGTTCAAGATAAGCAGATGCACGGTCAAAATATTGAAGTACATCGTTAAAAAAACTGTGTTCTCTTTGTTCGGTAAGTTGAACAGGTGCTGTTTTGGTAGCCATTTTATTTTTTTTAAAAGGAAAGTGTGTATTGCAGATTATACATTCTCATCGGGTTAATGTTCAAAGGACGGAGTGCATACTCTTCATTAAAAAGGTTGTTTACAATTACAGCGAGTTTGTGAGCCTTTTTAATAGAATAAGCAACACGTAAATCCACAATTGAAATTCCTGGTTTTTTTGCTGATAAATCATAAGTAGCTCTTCCTGGATATAATGAATGGTTAGCTGGTAAGTTACCTGTATATTTATCTCCTCTGTATTCAACAATACCTATATCAGTGAGACCGGCTGTTGCTTCAAGACCTACTTTGTCGTCCAAGTCATAAAATACTTGATCAACATTTGCCATATAACTGTTATAACGGTAACTTATTCCGAGTGAAACACCATAAATATTAAACTCAACATCCATTTTTACCAAATGCTGAAAGCGATATTTTAGGATATTATTTGTCGTATCTAAACTTGATGATTTGTATGAAAGGGCTGTTGTCCCTGCAGGTGGTTGCACATTATATGCTCTGTCTGGGTTAAGTGTTTGGGGCAGGGTATAAGTATATCCTGCAAGAATGTTTACTCCAAAATGTTCGTTAAATTTCCCTTGTCCTAGAACTGAGAAATCGGCTCCTACTACACGTGTATTTCCAGTATTAACGGACTTAAATCCAAGACTGCTTGAAGGATTTGCAAAATCAATTGGTTTCCAAACAGCAAAGGTGAATTCAATTGTGTTATAGTATTGTTGCCAAAAACCTGCAAGATCTATATAACCATAGAATTTGCCGATTTTGATCCCTTGCTTAATTCCAATCTCAGCATTCCAAGCTTTTTCAGGTTCAATTTCAGAATTAGGAAAAATATTAATACCACCAACATTAGTATTGATATATCGCTCAGCAATGGTTGGGAAACGGAACCCTTGACCAAATGATGCGCGGAAAAAAGTAGCTTTTCCAACTCCATAGCTTGCACCAGCACGAAATACAGGAACACCCTGTTTTTCGCTTTGATTAACTTGGAAAAATTCATAACGCCCACCTATGGTAACATTTAATTTTTTCCAGAATTTTTTGTCAATTTGCAAATAAGCGGCCGCGTTTATATAAGAATTTTTTCCGCTGCCATCCTCATTTCCTGAATAAAGTGGGGCTTCACCTGAACTATAGGTTCCCATTGCCCCGGAAGTTATAACAAGGTCATTAATTTTTTTAACTTTTCGTTGAAACTGATATTCGCCATAATACAAGGTGCTTTTGTTTGCCTGATTATTGGTGTTGGCGTTGTTTTGGTGAAACATACGGGTGCGTAACGTATGGCGGTTTCCGTTTTTGCGACCGAAATAAGAAATGAAAGGATCTATGTTGTAAGTAATCTGGTCGGTGCGCGTATCAGAACCAGGAAAAGGTCTGTAAATGCCAGTTGTGTTATTTTCCCAAAGCAAGGCACCTTTTGAAATTCCTTTTGAGAAGTTTACGTTAACTCCATAAGCCAGACCAACATGTTTTTTGGAGCGCCAGCGTAGTTGTGTGTTTATTCTGAAACGTTTATTAAATGTACCCTCTTCTTTTAGTACATTACTGAAAGCTGTTGATGTTGGATATAAATTTTTAGTTGTGTCGTTAGGGTTTTTTAAAATGTTACCTGCTGTATCAAGCAAGGCTGAAGGTCCTACGTGTCCATCATCAGCTAAAACATTTCCACCTATTACAAAATCCAGATTTCCGATTTTGCGTGAATGGAAGAAATTAAGATTTCCCATCATTGGGTTTACT
>SXHM01000111.1 GCA_005773695.1 Bacteroidota bacterium | reverse complement strand
TCAATTAAAAGGAAAGAAAGTAATGATAGTAAATACAGCCAGCAAATGCGGACTTACTCCTCAATATGCTAGCCTTGAAGAATTGAACAAAGAGTTTGGCGGTGATAAATTTGTTATTCTTGGGTTTCCTGCCAATAATTTTATGGGACAAGAACCAGAGAACAACGCAACTATAGCAGAGTTTTGTCAGAAAAACTATGGTGTATCTTTTCAGATGTTTGAAAAAATATCTGTGAAAGGGGCAGATAAAGCTCCTTTGTTTGATTGGCTTACACATAAAGATAAAAATGGAGTTGCTGATGCCAAAGTAGAATGGAATTTTCACAAATTTTTGATTGATGAAAATGGTAATTGGGCTAAATCAATTGCTTCAACCACCAGTCCTGTAGATGAAGAAATTCTGAAGTGGCTTGGAAAATGAAAATAGATATTCTTGTTTTTGCTGCTCACCCTGATGATGCTGAATTAGCATGTTCCGGAACCATTGCAAAGCATGTTGCTGCCGGAAAAACAGTTGGTATTGTTGACCTTACTAAAGGTGAGCTGGGAACAAGAGGAACAGTAGAACTCAGAAAAAAAGAAGCAGAAAAATCATCTAAAATTCTTGGAATCAGTTTCAGGGACAACCTTGGTTTTGCAGATGGTTTTTTTGTAAATGACAAAGAACATCAGCTAGCTGTTATCAGCAAAATAAGGCAATACAGACCTGAAATTGTTTTGGCGAACTCTATCAGCGATCGTCATCCTGATCACGGCAGAGCAGCTAAGTTGGTTGCTGATGCCTGTTTCTATTCAGGACTTTTGAAAATAGAAACCAGTTTACTAAGTAAAAAACAACAGGAGTGGAGACCCAAAGCGGTTTATCACTACATACAGGATTACTCGTTGGAACCAGATTTTGTAGTGGATACGAGTGATTTTTTTGAAACTAAAAAGAGCGCAATACTTTCTTTTTCTTCTCAATTTTATGACCCAACAAATCAGGAACCCAAAACACCAATTTCAAGTAAAGAGTTTTTGAATTTTGTAAAAGCGCGCGATATACATTTCGGGCGGCCAATAGGGGCGAAATATGCGGAAGGTTTTAAAGTTAACCGCAGCATTGGAGTAAACGATTTGTTCAATTTGATTTAATAATGACACAGCTTTGCCTGATAGGAGAATGTGGTTTTATTTCAGTCCTTAAAGGTTTTTGGATTGTACAGGCTTTTGTTTCCATATTTTTTGCCATTCTTTTTTTGCAATCGGGTTTAGACAAAGTGTTTGACCGTAAAGGAAATCTGGAATGGCTGACCGGACATTTCTCCAAAACATTTTTGAAAGGTACAGTGCCAATGATGGTAACAACTCTTACAATTATTGAATTAACTGCAGGAACGCTATCAGCAATTGGAGTTGTTGAAGCAGTTATTTTTAAAACCTTTTGTTTCTCTTTTGCCGGAACACTTTTCGCTTCACTTGCATTTGTCATGTTATTCTTCGGACAGCGTATTGCAAAGGACTATGCTGGCGCAGCAACCATTGCAGCTTATTTTATAACTGCTGTGGTTGACCTGTATTTCTTAGCCTGATAACCTCAATACAAGCCTATTTAAAGGTTAGTGGTTTTTAAAAGTAGACTCGAAAATATATTTAAGTTTGTCATGAATTATGACGGCAGGCAATCTATTTACAACAGGAAAAGAAAAAGCAATTAAGCCGCTTATAAAATGGACAGGAGGAAAGTACCGTGAGTTCAGTTTTTTTGAGCATTTAATTCCTTTGGATTTTAATCGTTTTATTGAACCTTTTTGCGGAGGCGCAGGTGTTTTCTTTGCACTTCAGCCTGCAGGCGAAACTTTGCTGAACGATAAGAGTTCTGATTTGATTGAATTTTACAGTACATTAAAAAATCCGGAATTTGAAAAGGAGTTACGCCTCTACGCTCGCAACTGGAATGATATTAAAAAACTGGTTGATGATCTGATGTTCGATCTTTCAGCGCTTTTTGTTCTCTACCGTCAGGGGAGCTACGACAAAGTGGAATTGAAAGAAATTATTTTTGAAATTGCAGACAAATACATAATCAATCACCCCACGCTTTTTGATAAAAAATTTGCAGTCAATCCTGATCATTTTAAGGCTGAAATTAAGAACAACATTTATTCAAAGTTTACAAGAGTTCTGGTGATTGAACAAAAAGAGAATAAACTGTTTTCGGAAGCATTGCTGGCAGACCACATTGAAACTGCAGTAAAGAGTGGTTTTTACATACATTTCAGAAATTTACTAAACGAGAATTTATATGCAGCAAAAACAAATATAAATTCAGCAAAGCGGGTGGCAAACTGGTATATAGTAAGAGAGTTATGTTACGGTTCAATGTTTCGCTTTAATGCAAAAGGTGAGTTCAATATACCATATGGAGGCATTGCCTACAACAAAAAAAATATACTTCAGAAAGTTAACGCTATGTTTAGCAAACCTATTCAAAAACTTATGGAGAAAACAAGTTTTTACAATGAGGATTTTGAGCGGTTTTTTCAAAAGGTGAAACCGGGTGAAAATGATTTTATCTTTCTTGACCCACCCTATGACAGCGAGTTCAGTGAATATGACAATAATAGTTTTACAAAGGATGACCAAAAGCGCTTGGCCGAAACATTGTATAAATCAAAAGCTAAATGGATGCTGGTAATTAAAAATACACCTTTTATTCTTTCACTATACGATAAGCAAGGTTTTTCAATACATACATTTGATAAAACTTATACTTATAACGTGCGTGGCAGAAATTCACGCAAGGCAGAACACCTCATTGTTATGAACTATGAAGTATGAACAAATTTTTGATAACCGTTTCAACTGTGCTACCTGTCCAACTCCCTGCGATGGTATAAGTAAAGATGTTTATATGTTTCAAAATGATTCTGCTTTCTCTGAGCATTTTGAAGATGAATTGATAGCACATATTAACAGCAGCAATGATTTCAAAGCACGAAAAACTTCTGTGCCTGAGTGTCCTGATATTGAAGTTATGGATAAAGCGTCCGGTAGTCTTTTGTTTTACATTGAAGTGAAAGTGCAGCGCAGATCATTTATGTCGGTTGAGAAAATATTGCCCGATAGCAAATTGATTCCTTCTGAAACAATTGCGCTAAACCTAAGTGATTTACTGCGTTATTTTGAACTGGCTGAAAATTCTAAACTGAAAATCTATGTGCTTTGGGTTTTACTTAACCGCCCGTGTATATTAGGTGAAAAGGAAAAACGATTTTTTTACAGTGATACCGAAAACCTTCAGGATATTTATAAAAAAGTAAAAGATACAAGACGCTTTCGTAGAAAGTCAGGAGAGGGCGATGTAGTAAATGGCGAACACAAAGGAGTAGTAGTAAATTATCACTTCAGTTTAAATGAACTGAAAGAGTGGAATGGTTTTTAATCACTTAGGATACTCAATCCGCACGTGATAAATATTAGCAAGTTTTTTCTTGAATATTTTTTTAATCTGCGTGATATCGCGGAATGTGATGTCGGTGTTTACAAACTGATTTTCTGCAACCTGATGGTCAATGATATCGTCAACTAACTTATCAATTGTTTCGCTTGAGTAGCTTTTAAGACTGCGTGATGCAGCTTCCACACTGTCGGCCATCATCAAAACAGCAGTTTCTTTTGAAAAAGGAATTGGTCCGGGATAAGTAAATAACTTTTTATCCACTTCTTCTTCCGGAAAATTTTTCAACGAATTACGGTAAAAGTATTGCACCATAGTAGTTCCATGGTGGGTGCGGATAAAGTCAATCACCGAATCAGGGATGTTTGCTTTTTTTGCTTTTTCAATCCCTTTTAAAACATGGTTGATAATGATGTGTGCGCTTTCATCAAACTGAAGTTCATCATGTGGATTTACACCACTCAACTGATTTTCGATGAAATAGGAGGGAGCATCCATTTTTCCGATGTCGTGATACTAAGC
>SXHM01000110.1 GCA_005773695.1 Bacteroidota bacterium | reverse complement strand
TTTCCAATGCAAGGTAATATGAAATAAGTGTGCCTAATGGCTGTGCAGGAATTTGCGCATTGTAATTATTACCTCCTGTATTATTTAATGAAGCTGAAGTCCATGCGCCATTTCTGTTTAATTTATAAAACAGTAAAGCATTTTCCAATGCCCATGGATATTGTAATGTAATGGTTGCATTGATATCAATGGGAGTGCTTCCGTTGTTTGCAGTTATTGCATTGTGGTTAAGGGTAGCATTGGAGAGTAATGTTATTCCATGACGGTCAAAGGCATTAATTATATCAAGGTCGTTTGGTGTTCCGTTGGTAATATCATTGTCTCCTCCATTTCCTATAGCATCGTCTTCTGTTAAAGCTTCAATGAGAATATCAACATATACCTGACCTTCATCACCATCAGGTCCTGTAACTGCTGCATTAAATGTTTCAGCATACAGCGCCATCATTTGCTGAATGTTACCAAGGTTAACACCTAAATCCCACCATGCTCCGGCAATGATTTCACCGTCATTGTGTACTTCGCCCGAAATATCCTGCGGATAAACCATGGGTTCCTGATTGTAAATTCTGATTGCTTCAGTTGAGCTTGTAGAACTGTTACCAATCCCTAACACCGGATTTTCGGTTATTCCCATTGCCCATATATCGGCATAGCCTTCGCCCATAGCACCGTTTTGAAAAAAGGCGCCTATGGACTGATAGTATTTATCGTTTATTCCATGTCCGTATTCGTGATACACTACATCGGCAACGGTTGCAAAGGAGTTGCAGCCATTTCCGGATGCATAAAAGTTGATGGAACTTCCGTCATAAAAAGCGTTGCAATCACCTGCCACATCTACATTTGTTTCTAACGCATTATCCATATCAGTGAAGGATGGATAAAACGATTTCATGTAATCATGTACAATGTTTACATGGTAAAAAGCCGATATTTCGCGGATGTTAGCATCGGTATCAAAGCTGATGGCGTTGGTTCCGTTTACAAGCGTAGCATTAAAAGAAGGTGTAGTTCCGTTGGTAAAAACCTGACTCCACAAACCTTCCAGTTCAAAAGTTGCAGTTCCGGTGTTTAATCCAAGCAGGTTTCCTGAGGCATCGGTATAATCGCTGTTTCCACCTTGGGTTACTTTTAAATTAGCAAGCGGGTTTACTGAACTCGGGTTGTAGTTGTGTGTGGTATAAAGTGTTCCGGCAACATTTACTTCAGCACCTCCTGGTGTAGGATGAAAATGCGAAACAAGGTTTTTGCGCATTACTACTTCGCCTGTTTCAGCATCTATCAGGGTTTTATAGTTTGCCGGAATACCGTTTGCATCTATTGTTTGAACAGTTAGTTCGTACACATTTTTGTAAACATTTCTTTTGAATTGCGGCACTGGAAGTATGCGCAATTCTTTTACCACCGTAAATCCGGTAACGGTTGCGTCTAAGTTTTCGGTTGCTTTTTCAATGGCCTGATCTTCTGTTATTAATCCTGAGCTGGCAATGGTGATATCTGAAAATACATCAGCGCCAAACATCACAACTTTTCCGTCTAAGGTTAGCTTTAGCGTAAGGCGGCTGTTAAGCACCTGCTGGTTGTTATACTTTTGTATAAAGTTTACATACTCGTAGTTTGCGGTGCGGTGAGAGCTTATAAACTGTAACTCATTTACTGGTATATTAAATGCCTGCAACTGATTGCCTATGAAATTGAGTGCACGACCTTTTGCATCAACACCAAAAACAGGAATTGGTTTGCCAAAGGCGCGGTGAGGTTTGCTGTTTTCTTCGTTAAAAATAACGTACCATGTTCCGTTCTGCTGCACAAAATTTTGCCAGTTGGCGCGTTTGCGCAACTCAGTTTGCAACTCTTTATCGGGCATACGTTTGTTGTCTGTTATAAAACGTATTTCGTTTTTATCGTTGGTGGTTTCTACTCCGCCTGAAGCGAAAGAAGAAAGGAAGCTAGTGGAAAGAAGCAGTAAGCAAGAACTGAGTAAAATATGTTTCATAGCGGATAAACGGGGTTTTATTTTTAATTGAGAAATTTTAACAAACATAGCTTTATTTAAATAAACACAAAACACAAGAACACAATTTGTGAAATTAACAAATGCAACTATTGTTTTGTTTAAAATGATAATTTTTAAATAAAACAATTACCATTAGCAAACTAGATTCTATAGGAATACAAACAAAAGATTCAGAAAAACTGGCATCAAAACTTAACGACCTGCTGGCAAATTATTCGGTGTTTTGCCCGAATGAGAGCGGCTAACACTGGAACTTAAAATGTTTAAAGTTCTTTGAACTAGATCTAAAGAATTAAGAATAGCATAAAAGTCTGGTAATTAAAATTGATGAAATAGAAGTGCATATTTTAACACTGTTGCATATGCTCATTAATCGTTATTCCGACTACTTTAAAGCTGCTGCTAAAAAAGAAACCAAAGAAATATCATACGGCAAAAAAGTATAAGAAGTAATTTTAAAACCTCGCAATCAGCTTCACATTCAGCTGGCGAGCTGTGAGGTAGTTAGGTATGGCATATTGTCTACCCGTAACATCGGCCACCCAAAGATAAGAGATGGTATTGTTTACCTGCAAGAGGTTAAAAACCTCCATGCTCAGCCAAACTGAGCTCAGGTGTTTCAGCGGGTTTTTAGGACCCAATAATTTCTTCTTTTCGCCCAGCAACTGATAAGAAAAACCAAGGTCAACCCTGCGGTAGGGCGGTATGCGGAGGGTGTCTTTGTACCGCTCGTATGATGGAGGACCAAAAGGCATACCTGTTCCAAAAAGAAAATTAAGATGCACCTTAAGTGAAGGAACTCTGGGTATATAATCCTGAAAGAAAATACCGAAATTTACGCGTTGGTCGGTTGGGCGTGGAATATAGCCGGGCTCATAACGGATAGAATCTACAGCAACAGTATTAATTGTATAACCCGGAATAATTTTATCGCCATCTGAATTAAAACGGTCGTAATAAAAATCATCTTTAATGTCTTCCTGTGTTTGCATAATTGACATGGTAAACCATGATTCAATGCCTTTTACAAATTCTCCGTTTACTCTCAAATCCAGACCGGTGGCATAACCACGTGCATTGTTATTGGCATAATAGCGGATGCGCACGTTATCAATTTCGTAAGGTATTAGATTGTCCATGTATTTATAATATACCTCAGCAACCAATTTAAAAGGGCGTTTCCATGCCGTAAAATTATAGTCGCCACCCAAAACAAAATGGATTGACTCCTGTGCCTTTATATTTTTATTCAGTTCTCCGTAAAGATTTCTCAACTCGCGATAAAATGGCGGCTGGTAATAGTAACCGGCAGAAAACCGGAACAGGATATTTCTTTTCTTCCAATCGGGCTGATATGAAAGTGTGGCGCGCGGACTAATTAAAAGCTGGTTATTCAAATCACAGTAATTAAACCGTGCTCCGTAATGCAATGCAAAGTTTGAACTGTCGCTGAAATTCCAGTCCTGCTCTAAATAGCCCGTATAGCGATTTGTTTCCAGAACGTTAATTGCTTTGTAAACATATTTGAGATTAATTTCATCACCGGGTTGTTGAGGAATGGAGTATCCGGCAGAGTCAATTAAATTCCACTCATTCAATTCATCGTTTACATATTCGTGCTGATATTTTACGCCCCACAAAATCCGGCTCTTGGGTAACGTAAGCCAGCCTTTATGTTCAGCATTTACCACTAATGCACTCAGGTAATTACGTGCGTGATTCAGGTACGCTCCTACTCCACGATTAAATTTTACTTCGCCCAGATTATCGGAGCCGAAATTATTTTCCAGTTGATCCAGCCAGTATTCTCCGCTTACATCAAAGGTTTCGCTCTCATTAGAATTAAATGCTGAAGTAATAAATTTTAGTTTCAGATTTGTTTTTGGCCTCCAGGTAGCAGCCAATGCGCCCATTGCAGTTTCAAAACTGTTGACCTCCTGTCCGTCAAAATAAACGGTAAGGCGCAAGGCTTCATTGATGGTACCGAAATCAGTTTCTCTGTCCTGAGGAATAAACGTATATTTATTACGGTTGTAATTAGCCAGAACTTCAAAAGTAAGTTTGGTGCTTACATCAAAAGTCAGCAAGGTTTGAATATCGGTGAATCTTGGCTGATAGGCACCTTTTGTATCAAGACTGGTAAGCACATATTTATTTGTGCGCTGTCTTACACCGAATAAAAATGAAAAGCGTTTGTCCTTTGTAACACCTTCCAGATGGGCAGCCACACCTAACAAACTTGCGGTTGCTGATCCTGAAAATTCGCGTGGTCTTTTATAAGTGATATCAAGTACCGAAGACATTTTATCGCCATACTTAGCATCAAAACCTCCGGCAGAAAAAAGAAGAGAAGAAACTAAATCTGAGTTTACAAAACTTAATCCTTCCTGCTGACCTGCGCGCACAAGAAACGGGCGATAAATTTCTAT
>SXHM01000109.1 GCA_005773695.1 Bacteroidota bacterium | reverse complement strand
CTTCTCATGAATGGTATAATCACTCATACGCTTATTCATTATTTGTCCGGTATTTTCGTGTAATTGTTTCTCAAAAGCATACCCCCTGTCTTTATAGTATGAGTTTTTCCCGTCTTTAAAATTCTGAAAACGTATAAACATGTCATTCATAATAAGACTTGATGCAACCGGATTAAGAAGGTCGCGGCAAATATTTTCGTAATATTCTTTACTGTATATATTAATAGTGCTATCTGTTTGTTGACGCAGCATCAATTCTCTCAGATATCCTGATCCCAGCATTCCCCCGGAAGATCCCACAATAAGTTGTGTATGTTTGAGTAGTTCTCCTTGAGTTAAACTGTCTATATGTTGCATAGAATAAAATGTCCATGCAGATGATCTTTGTCCCCCCCCGCTACAACTGATAATTATAAGTTTTGGTTTCTTAATTATTTTAGAAGGTAGTGAAATTTTAGTATTCTTTTTTCTCCACTTATCAAGTATGGAAATTGTTTGTTCAAAATCGTGTTCAAGATTTTCTGAATTTTTATTCAACTCTTCTATGTTTTCAAATGAAAATTCAGATTTTGAAGTGTTGTAATTTAGACCAAAAGCCTGACTTTCCCGATTGAAAAAATCTTTACCTGAAAAGTAATTTATAAGTACAATAATTATAATAAGAAAAGTAATTGCCCATTTGCGAAGCCATGCCTGTATTGCACTGGCAATCATCAAAAGCATTGTCAAAAAAAGAAAAATGCAAGACCCTGCAGGAATTTGAAAAGCAGGATATTCTCTGAATAAGCCAATAATAAAGAATGATAAAAGAGCTATTACTACAAACAAAACACCCGTAAAGTGGTTTTGTCTGAAAACATCACGAAGCATGGTTCGGTCGTAGTGGTCTGTATCTCTCGCAAGTGCAAGTTTTAAAGGGTTTGCCAGATAGGTTTCTACAGTCCATTCATCAGGTTCAATTCTTTTTTGACTATGATTATGTTCGCGCCATGCCATATTCTTTTTTAGCATTATACGAATAGCCTTGCTGACTTTACCTTTCGACTTTCCATCACTTTTATCATTGACCGAAATACCGAAAAGATGAGATATATCTTTGTTTGCACTAAAGAAGTAGCTGAGCGAAGTAAG
Source organism: Bacteroidota bacterium (assembly GCA_005773695.1). The sequence goes on along the minus strand of SXHM01000109.1, from coordinate 2,161 downwards.
AATGAAAAGTGTTACTCCAACTACAAATCCGAGTGAGTTGATGAAAATTTCTTTGCCGCTGTGTAGTTCATTTTCATATTGGAAGTCTATAATCTGCCAAAGATAAATAATGATAAAAACCAATGGTATAAATGAATTATTTACACAATACTTAAAAAACGGGCGAGAAAGTGTGGCTAGAAAGTGAAAGCGGAATGAGTTAGCTATATAACTGGCCAAATGGTAAGCCATAATAAAACCACCACACGAAAATCCCAGAATGAAATAAGACCAGTAATTTACTTTGCCCAAATACTCGGGGTCAAGTAACAAAAATGGTACGCCATATTTTACACCAATCCAGCGACATACAAAGCTGACAAGCAATATCCAAAAGAGAAGCAGCAGTTGATTATTGCGTAAATGCAAAAATAAAAGCTGAAGAGGAAAGAAATAGTAAAGCCGCCTGAACGTTTGATTTTTGGTGAAAGGGAGGGTCATTGGCTTTATGTAATAGACGTATTATACTGCCTCTCAATAATTTTTGTTTGCTTTTTATGCATAAAGTTTTTGGTTAATAAATAATTTGTATTATTGCATCGCAATACTCATTCTTCTTATTGCAATTCGGGTTCAACCTTTTCTTCTTGAAATTCTTATCAAAAACTATTGAACGCATTTAATGCCGCTTTAGCCTGAGGCATTTTCTTTTCTCTCTGAAAACAGAAACATTTATTCTACTATAAAAAATCAATAAATTTATTTTTAAATGAGCAGTCCAACTGAACTGAGCAACATGCTCGTATCTGAACTTAAAACTTTGGCTAAAAGCCTTGGTATTCCTGATTACGATGCATTACGGAAACAAGACCTAATTGCCAAAATCCGTGAAACACAGGGCGAGACACCTGCACCTGTTAAAGAGAAAGCCGCTAAACCTGCTTTTGAAGAATTGGTTACCGGCCCTGACCCTGATGAGTTGCGCGTGGATGACGAAGCGGTTGTTGCACCTCTTGAAGCTTTAGAATCTGATAATGATAGTGATGATGACGCTGACGATGATGATGTAGATGATGATACATCAGAGGTTATAGCATCAGAAACTGCTGAGCAAACAGCACCGCCTGTTGCAAGTGAAGAGCCCAAGCAAGAGGTTCCTGCGCAGAGACAACCACAGCATCAACATCAGCATAGACATCAAAACCCTAACCAGCAAAGCAACACTAATCAGGGTGGAAATAATAACCCTAATAACAGCAACCAGGTACCTAACGGAAACCAAAGCGGAACTAACAATCCTAATCAGGAACGCAAAGAGAACTATTACAATTTTGATGGTCTTATAAATACCGAAGGTGTTCTGGAAGCTATGGCTGACGGTTATGGCTTTTTGCGCTCATCTGATTACAACTACCTTTCTTCGCCTGACGATGTATATGTTTCTCAATCGCAGATAAAACTGTTTGGACTTAAAACAGGGGATACCGTTGAAGGCAGTGTTCGCCCTCCGCGCGAAGGCGAGAAGTATTTTCCACTTATTAAAGTAGATAAAATCAATGGACGCGATCCTTCTTTTGTGCGCGACCGTGTACCGTTTGATTTTTTAACTCCACTATTTCCTGACGAGAAATTTAAACTAACCGGACATAAGCAGGACAATCTTTCAACCCGCATTATTGACTTATTTACTCCGCTGGGTAAAGGTCAACGTGCCTTGATTGTTGCACAACCTAAAACAGGTAAAACAGTTTTGCTTAAAGATATTGCCAATGCAATTGCTGCTAATCATCCTGAAGTTTATCTCATCATTCTTTTGATTGACGAACGTCCTGAGGAGGTTACAGACATGGCGCGTAGCGTAAAAGCAGAAGTTATTGCTTCTACGTTTGACGAGCCTGCCGACCGCCACGTGAAAATTGCCAATATAGTTCTTGAAAAAGCAAAACGTATGGTGGAGTGCGGACACGATGTGGTTATTCTTTTAGATTCTATTACTAGACTTGCTCGTGCTTATAACACCGTTCAGCCGGCATCGGGTAAAATACTTTCGGGTGGTGTGGATGCCAATGCGCTTCATAAGCCTAAACGCTTTTTCGGTGCAGCCCGAAAAATTGAAAACGGTGGTTCACTCACTATTCTTGCAACGGCACTGACTGAGACCGGTTCAAAAATGGACGAGGTT
>SXHM01000108.1 GCA_005773695.1 Bacteroidota bacterium | reverse complement strand
GTAGTGTATCTGGTAGCCCTCTGATGAGTTTGGTGGGGTAAGTGGTGTAATTCTTGGAAGACCCTGTCCGCCATAGTAGTCGGCCAAAGTTTGTGGGTTTACATAATGATTGGTATCTCCTGCTCCCCATAATATCCATTGTCTTATTAGTTCAATTTGTTCGTTGGCAAGTTGGGGTTGTCCGTCAGGCATTGTGTTTCCCATTTGGTTGGTAAGGTAATCAACACCCGGGTCAATATTATGCGATACTTTTCTGAAAAGGAAACTTCTGTCGGGGTATCCCGGGTCAACTAATTTATACTCTTCTGTGATTGCTGCCGGGTTAATTGGGTTGATATTAACTAGTCGCTGGTAAACTTCAGCAGTTGTTCCCGATAAATTTAACTGTGCTGAGGGACTGCCTCCGCTGTGGCAACCTGTTGTGCATTTAACTTGAAAAATAGCATGCACCTGATCAAAAGTAGATTGAGCAAAAAGTGAGGCAGGCAAAATAAAAGAAGCAAAGAGTAAAAATTTAAATTTCATTCAGTTTAGATTAGTAGAACGAACCAAAAGTATGAATTTATAATTATGGAAGCGTTTAGTGCAACAAAAAAACAAAAATTAAGAAACTTGTTTACATTTGCCAACACATTAACCACAAAAACAAAAAATAATGATTAAAAAACTACTCTCAATTACATCAATCGCTTTGGCTTCTGTTTTTACAGTAACCGCTCAAACAACAATTCCAAACGGAGATTTTGAAGCTTGGTCTGGCAGCAATGCAACCAGCTGGAATAATCTTAACGGTGTTGCTCCCGGCTCTTGCACCAAAGCAACTGCAGGTGCAGATATTCACGGAGGTTCTGCTGCAATTATTTTGAAAACATTATCGGTATTTGGAAACACAGCTCCCGGAACTGCTGCAACCGGAACTATAAACCTTTTGCAACAAACTGTTACAGGTGGAACCCCATTTACTGCTCGTCCTGATTCACTGACAGGTTGGTATAAATACACTCCTCAAGGCAATGATGCAGGAAACATTGTTGGTATTCTTTTGAGTGCTGACCCTAACAGAGATACCATTGCTGTTGCGCCTTTCTTCCCTTCAGGAACGGTAGGTTCTTACACCTATTTTAAAACGGCTTTTGAATATCGTTCAACCGATGTTCCGACTCAGGCTTTGTTTATCATGGCATCAAGCGGTGCAACCGGTGGAGTTGTAAACACAATGATGTATGTTGATGATTTAGGCGTTGTTTACAACCCAACTGTTGGTGTTGACGAAGCTGCTGCAACAAAAGATATTTCAGTTTACCCTAACCCGGTTTCTGATAACCTGTATGTAAACATGGCAGGTATCTCAGGTGCGAACGTTTCTGTCTTTGACATCACCGGCAAAAAAGTTGCTCAACAAAACCTTACCGAAAAACTAAACAGCGTTAACGTAGCTTCTTTAGCAAATGGAATGTATGTTTACCAGGTAAACAGCAATACAAATGAAACCTTGAAAACAGGTAAGTTCATTGTGAAATAAATCACCACCCCTAACCTCCTCCTTGAAAAAAAAGAGGGGCAAATAAAAAAGGGAACCTGATGGTTCCCTTTTTTATTTGCCATAATCAATATCTTTGCAACAAATTTAATCAGCATTTGTTAATGCTACGATAAACTAAATAATCAATTAATATGTATCCTGAACAAATTGTAATACCAATGAAACAAGACCTGACCAGCGCAGGTTTTACCGAACTTACCAATACTGATGCAGTGGATGCTGCTATAAAAGCAGATGGAACTACCTTAGTTGTAGTAAACTCTGTTTGCGGATGTGCAGCAGGTGCTGCCCGTCCGGGAGCAAAGCTTGCCGTTCAGAATTCAGGCAAACGCCCCGACAGAATTACCACTGTATTTGCCGGTTTTGATACCGAAGCTGTAGCACGTGCACGTCAGTATTTTGCTCCATACCCACCGTCTTCGCCTGCAATGGCGTTGTTCAAAGATGGTAAGCTGGTTCACTTCATAGAGCGTCATCATATTGAAGGGCGCTCTGCTGAAATGATTGCCCAAAACCTGATGGGAGCATTTGAAGAATATTGTTAGGAGTCTAAATTTTTTTTAAAAAAGTAATACAGCAGGACATTAGTCCTGCTGTATTACTTTTATGCCGTTTCAATTATGGTAACAGCTATTATAATTACGTTCATTATTGGTTATGCCTGCATAGCTTTTGAACATCCTTTAAAAATAAATAAAACTGCAAGCGCCTTGCTCACAGGCGTTATATGTTGGGCTATTTATGCGCTTTCGCCAATGTTTGGAGAAACACACGAAACGCACCAGATTGTTAATGAACTTTCTCATCATCTTTCACCAATTGCCGAAATTCTGATTTTTTTAATGGGCGCCATGACTATTGTTGAGTTGGTAGATGCCCACCAGGGTTTTAAAGTAATTACCAACCGTATTACTACCCGCAACAAAAAAAACCTGATGTGGATTATTTGTTTTGTTACTTTTTTTCTATCTGCAGTGTTGGATAATTTGACCACAACTATTGTTATGATTTCGCTGCTGCGCAAATTGGTTCATAATAAGGAAGAGCGTATGTTTTTTACCGGCATGGTTGTAATAGCTGCCAATGCGGGCGGGGCATGGAGCCCTATTGGTGACGTAACCACTACTATGCTGTGGATTGGCGGACAAATATCGTCTGTCTATATTATGAAGACACTTATTATTCCAAGTCTGGTGTGTATGATGGTTCCCTTGGTGGTAATATCAATGAAACTTAAAGGTGATGTGGAGCGAGCTGCCTATGATACCGATTCGGCCTTGCAAGTTGAAACTGTTAAAGGCAGTAGGCTTATGTTTTTTACAGGTATTGTCGGTTTGTTATTTGTTCCGGTATTTAAAACCATTACTCATCTGCCACCTTACATGGGTATGATGATGTCGCTGGGTATGGTGTGGGTTATTTCTGAAATTATACATGTTGACACTGAAGAAGAAGAAAAAAAAGCATATTCAGCTATTCATGCATTACAAAAAATTGACATGGCAAGTGTGTTGTTTTTTCTTGGAATATTATTAGCAATCAGTTCGCTCGAAAGCCTGCATATACTTGGAAATCTTGCAGTTTTTCTTGATACCGCTATTGGCAATGAGGATATTATTGTTTCGGTTATAGGAGTGTTGTCTGCTATTATTGATAACGTGCCTTTAGTGGCTGCTTCTATGGGTATGTATCCGCTTACCGAATATCCGATGGACCATAAGCTATGGGGATTTTTGTCGTATGCCGCAGGAACAGGAGGTTCCATGCTTATTATAGGCTCGGCAGCGGGAGTGGCTGCCATGGGCATGGAGAAGATTGACTTTATCTGGTACCTGAAAAAAATATCATGGCTGGCGTTTTTAGGTTATGTTGCGGGTATTGTTGCATACCTTTTGGTTTATCCGATATTTGCCTTGCAATAATTTACAGAATGGATCTGCTGAGTGAAATTTTTTCATCTTTTGATTTAAAAACAGGGTTGTTTGTAATCCTGAACCTTATTATTCTTGAATGTTTGCTTTCTATTGACAATGCC
>SXHM01000107.1 GCA_005773695.1 Bacteroidota bacterium | reverse complement strand
TTTCTAAAGCAGTGTTGCTTTTTTCTAAAACAGTGTTGCTTTTATTTATTTCAGCGTTGCTTTTTCCTGAAACAGTCTCGCTTTTATTTAAAGCGTTGTTGTTTTTCTCTAATACTACATAACCTTTCAAATCCTGGCGGCTATTTAAAAACCAAGCCGCTCCTGCTACCAAAACCACAAACATGGAAGCAGAAAAATACCACCAAAACCCAAATCTGCGTTTCTTTTGCTGCGCATCAAGCAGAGTTTCCATGCCTGCCCATGCTTTTTCATCAAAATCAAACTCACGGCTGTTGAGCTTGTGGTTGATGATTTTTTCGGTTTCTTTTTCTTTACTCATGCTGTTTTCTTTTTTCACCGCTAAGACGCTGAGACGCGAAGGTTTTCTCCGCGACTTTGCGCCTCTGCGGTTAATTTAATCGTTGCTTTCAGTTTTTCGCGTGCATTATTCAAATGCCATTTGCTGGTTCCTTCGCTCATGCCCAGCATCTCTGCTATATCCTTGTGTCCAAAGCCATCCACCACAAAAAGGTTAAATACTTTTTTAGTCACATTTGGCAGTTTATCAATGTGGCGTTGAATTTCCTGTGCATCCATGCGCTTTACCGCATCATTTATTTCAACCATTGTTTCATCTTCCCTGCGGTCTGTAAAATCGTGGTATTCTAAAAGTTCTTTTTCTTTTTTATTTTTGCGGTATTCATCAATAATGGTGTTTATCATCAGTCGCCTTGCCCACAGCCCGAAAGGAATTTCCTGCCTGTACTTTTCAAGGTTGTTCAGCAGTTTAAGATAGCCTAAATTCATAAGGCTTTGGGCATCTTCGCGGTTCTTGCAATAACGGATACAAATACTCATCAAAAAACTATACAACTGTTTATACAAAGCAAATTGGGCCTTGCGTTCCATTTCAATACACTGCCGTAAAAGTTCCTGTTCAATGTTCATTCGACCAATAAAGGTATAAAAAACGGCAAAACACAATCTGCTTTCTACTACACGAAAGGCTTTGGGCAAAGGTTGGGTTTCTTCGTAAATTTTTTCTGTTTAGTTAAATCCTCTGATTCAGATTTGATTTTCAGTTTTATTGCTCTTGTATTTTGATTTAAAATAAAGGTTGAAAAAGGAAAGAACAAACTGATGAAATATTAAGTGTTAAAAACAGTTTATTTAGAATTATTCTAAATTAACAATTTTTATGAACTTTTTACTCACACATTCATTCTTCTTCTATTTTTGCACCGGCTAAAAAAGCCCTTTTTCTACACTGCTTATTCATCAGAAACCCCAGCAATATGAATGTTAAATGCCTGATGCACACTAAACTAACCAAGGTATTTTTTCCTCTCTTTTTCCTCTTTTTTCTAACATTTTCTTTTACTGCAAAAGCCGTTGACGGAGAGAAGCTTTTTAAACAAAACTGCTCTGCCTGCCACAAGTTGGACGACAAAAAGCTGACCGGTCCCGGTTTAAAAGGAGTTTTTGACCGTGTTCCGCAACCTGCTGAAGAGTGGCTTTTCAAATGGATTAAGAACAATGAAGAATTGCGCAAAAGCGGAGATGCATATGCCAACAAAGTTTATAATGATTACGGACAAGTTGCAATGTCTTCATTCACCCATCTTTCTGATGATGAAATAAAAGCAATTATCGCTGTAATCAAAGCAGGACCACCTGCACCCCCCACTCCGATAGCAACTGCACCAGGTGCTGAACCTTCAGAAGCACCAAAAGGCAACACTATGTTATATGTGTTACTTGGCCTTACTATTCTGTTCTTAATTTTAATCAATGTTCTTTCCGGTGTAAAACGCTCACTGCATACATTGGTAAACGAAAAAGAAGGCTTACCTGCTCCTGCCGAACTAGGCACATGGGGTGAAATAAAATACTGGATGGCACACAACAAAGGCATTGTTGCTTTTGGCGTTATTATAGGTTTCCTGTGGATTTCAAAAATAGGATGGGATGCTTTGATGGGCATTGGTGTTTATCAAGGTTATCAGCCTGAGCAACCAATTGCTTTCTCTCACCAGATACATGCCGGACAAAATGGAATAAACTGTGTTTACTGTCACTCAGGTGCTGAAAAAGGGAAAACTGCAGGAATTCCTTCTGCCAATGTTTGCATGAACTGCCACAAAGCGATTCAGGAAGGTAAAATAACAGGAACAAAAGAAATTGCAAAAATTTATGCTGCTCTGGATTATGACCCAAACACCGGGAAATATGGCAACAATCCAAAGCCTATTCAATGGGTGAAAGTTCACAATCTACCTGACCACGTTTATTTCAACCACAGCCAGCATACTGTTGCCGGAAAACAGGAATGCAAAACCTGCCACGGTGCTATTGACTCTATGACTGTTGCAAAACAACACTCCCCATTAACAATGGTTTGGTGTATAGAATGCCACCGCACTACTGAAGTGCAAACTGCAGGAAACTGAAACGGTTACTACGATTACATCCACGCCACTTATAAAGACAAGTTTAAAGGACAACCCATCACAGTTGAAAAAATGGGTGGAATTGAGTGCGCAAAATGTCACTACTAATTATAGAATAAGCTCCATATTAATATGACCAAAGTAAAAAAATACTGGAAAGGAATAGAGGAACTTGAAAACACTCCCGAGTTCAGAAAATCCGCTGAAAACGAATTTCCTGAGCAAACGAATGTAGAGTTTCTTGGCAACGATTCGCTTGCCGATTCTTCAACCAATCGCAGGGATTTCCTGAAATTTCTTGGATTCGGTGTAACAGCCGCAACCATTGCAGCTTGCGAAACTCCTGTAAACAAAGCTATACCATACCTTAACAAACCTGAGGAAATAACTCCGGGCATTGCCAATTGGTATGCATCAACCTTTGCTGATGGTAATGATTACGCCAGCATTCTGGTAAAAACACGTGAAGGACGTCCTATTAAAATTGAAGGAAACAAACTTTCACCTGTTACAAAAGGAGCAGTTAATGCACGTATCAACTCATCGGTTCTTTCTCTATATGACTCAGCAAGGCTGAAAAATCCGTTGGCTAAAAAAGCGGCTGCAACTTGGGCAGAAGTTGATAAAGACATCAAATCACAATTAGAGGCTATTGTTGCAAAAACAGGCAAAATCAGAATTCTGAGTAACTCTGTCATCAGCCCTACTACTAAAAAAGCAATTGCAGATTTTGCAGCAAAATATCCCGGCACCGAACAGGTTACTTACGATGCTATTTCTTACTCCGGAATTTTAAAAGCTAATCAGGCAAATTTTGGATCAGCTATTATTCCTGACTACCATTTTGAAAAAGCTGAAGTAATTGTAAGTTTTGGCGCTGACTTTTTGGTTAACTGGCTTGCTTCTGTTGAATATGCAGGGCAATACGGACAAACAAGAAATCCGAAAAACGGAAAAATGTCACGTCACTTCCAGTTTGAAACCACCCTCTCGGTTACCGGCTCAAACGCAGATGTGCGTGTTGCAATAAAACCTTCTGAGCAAGGATTAGCTGTTTTAGCACTTTACAACATTATAGCTAAAGCAAAAGGAGCTTCTACATATGAAGCAGGTATTGCAGATGAATACAAAGAAAAGTTACAGGCTGCTGCTTCAGAATTATTAGCCGCAAAAGGAAGTCTGGTAGTTTGCGGAAGCAACGATACAAATGTTCAGGTAGTAGTAAATGCTATCAACGAATTATTAGGAAACTACTGAAACACGATTGATACTGCTACTCCGGTTTACCTTAAACAGGGTGACGATTTTAAAGTAG
>SXHM01000106.1 GCA_005773695.1 Bacteroidota bacterium | reverse complement strand
CCGATCCGCATCCCGGAAACGTAATGGTGCGCAGAGATGGAGTAATCTGCCTCATTGATTTTGGTATGACTGGGCAACTGATGCCAAAAGACAAGCAGAATTTTGCAGGCATCTTCGTGAGCATGTCGCAGCAAGATGCCAAGCGCATGGCCAATGCATTGAAAAAGCTCAGCGTGTCGGACAACATTGAAGACATTCGCCAGTTTCAGTACGACCTGAACGAAATTATTGAAGACTTCATAGGTCTTGATGTTAGCGAAAGCAGCATTGCCGACATGGTAACACGCCTGCAAAAGGTAATGTTCGAATACAAAATTGTAGTTCCCGGACGTGTGTTCCTTATCTTTCGGTCTTTTGCAATTCTGGAAGGTATAGGCAAGCAGATACATCCGCATTTCAATACCTATGAGTTTATCCGTCCCTACGGAAGAAAGATAATTGAAGAACAGTTTTCTCCCAAAAATCTGTTAAACGAAGCGCTGTATCGCACCGAACAAATAACGGATTTTGCCAGTGGCCTGCCCCGCGATTTAAAAGAGGTGATGACCAAACTCAAAAAAGGAAAACTCCATTTTGAGATTGAGCATCAGGGATATGGTTACCTCCTTAAAAAGTGGGACAGTCTCACCAATCGCATTGTAATTACGTTGCTCATTTTTGCCCTTATCATAGGTTCGGCCATCTCTATGACTGCTAATTGGGGTCCAGATATGCCCCGCGAATACGGAATACCGGTAATCAGCCTTTATGGTTTAATCTGTGCCGGAGTCTTGGGGCTCATGCTCTTTTACTCGGTGTTGCGGAGAAGAGTTTACAGGTAGTTGTTTAGAAATGAATGGTTAGAGCAAGTAAATTAATATTACCTGCATAATTCCAATCATAAGCCCGATTATACCTCCGATATACTCTATAAACTTAAATTCTCTTTTCAGGATCCTGTTCAGCATTTCTTCTAACCGGTCGGGCGGCAGGGAAGCAACTTTTGTTCTTACAATTTCTTCAATGTTAAGCGAAGCCTCAATGTTCTGAATATACCGTTCAATTATTTCAGGTGCTACTTTTTCTACTTCCAGAATAAGGTCATCCTTTATTTTGTTCTTCCTGTTTTTGCCAACAAAAATGGAAGTAATCGGATAGTTTTTCGGGAAGGTAACATTGAGGTATTCGTCAATTTTCAGTTCCACTTCATTGCGAATATTATCAAGATTATCGGGATGTTCTATGTGCGCACGAATATCTTTTGCCGAGAATAATTCTTTAGAAACCATTTTGCCGATTTGTTCTGCAACCCTCGTTTGGTTTTTGGGGAATACTCCCTGGATTTTAAAGAACAAAATCTTCACTTCATTCTTCGGTCGAAACAACATGATAATGGCAATCCAGTTGGTAAACCAACCAATCAATGCTGAAATAACCGGAATAAGAATAATGTTGATCCAATTGGCTTCCATGGGCAGCAGTATTTAGCATAAAGGTAGATGCAGGACAGACAGTGTGCTATGATTAGTATCACTAATTTTCAACAAAGGCGGTGAAAAACTTTATTTCCGATATTAGCCGCATGAGAATATTAAAATGGATTGGAATTGTTTTCCTGCTTTTGATCGGGGTTTATTTTGCAGGACCAACACCTGAAAAATTTAAACCTGATACAAGTCTTCCTGCAGTTACAGGTGATATAACAGCACTTGAAAAACAAATTGCAGAAAAGGAAAGCACCTTTAAAACCCTTCGCCCTGATAACGAAGCACGGATAGTTTGGGCCGACAGCACAAAAACAAAAACCGAATGGAGTATTGTTTATCTGCATGGTTTTTCAGCAAGCTGGAAAGAGGGCGTCCCTGTGGTTTTGAATATGGCAAAACGTTATGGCTGCAATTTATACCTCTCGCGCCTGTATGCTCATGGCTTGGATACTGCAGAAAATATGCTGAACCTAACGGCTGCTAAATTTTTGCAAAGCGCAAAAGAAGCAGTGTCAATCGGAAAGGCGATAGGGGAGAAGGTGATGGTAGTTACCTGCTCAACCGGAGGAACAGTAGGGCTTTATCTATCTTCGGGTGAAAGTAATTTTGATGCACTGGTGCTTTATTCGCCCAACGTAAAAATTTATGACCCAACTGCTGCAATGCTTGACAAACCCTGGGGTTTGCACATTGCAAGAGCAGCTACCGGCAGCGATTACCACAGTTGGAAAGCAACCGAGGAGAAGAAGAAATATTTTACAACACATTATCGAATGGAAGCCTTGGTTGCTCTGCAATCACTTGTTTCTAACACTATGAAAAAGGAAACGTTTGAAAAAATTACCTGCCCTGTTTTTCTTGGCTATTACTATAAAAATGAAGAGCAGCAGGATAAAGTGGTTTCGGTAAAAGCCATGCAGCAAATGTTTACACAGCTTGGCACAGCATCAGAAAAGAAAAGAGAAATTCCTTTTCCTGAAGCAGGTGATCATGTTATTTGTTCAGCTTTCAATTCAAAAGATATTGAAGGTGTGGAACGCGAAACGTATAAGTTTTGCGAAGAGGTGGTTGGGATGAAAGTGAAATAGTTTGTCACCTTGAGCGTAGTCGAAGGGCATTAAATGCTTCGACTACGCTCAGCATGACAGCCCCCAATAGCAATGACAGAAGAAAGAAACATAGATAAAATTCTGAACGGTCCTTACAGCTTTAACTGGCGCACATTTCCTTATTATGGTTTTGTAAGCATCGTAGCAATTAATCTGGTAGTTTATATTGCCATGGTAATTGACGGTGTTTCATTTTTTAATCCGAGTAATGCTGATTTGTTGCGATGGGGAGCCAATTTCGGTCTCTATACATTGAAGGATGAGTGGTGGCGTTTGTTTACCTGTGAGTTTGTACACATCGGTTTCGGGCATTTGTTTGCCAACATGGTTTCAATGATTTACATCGGACTATTGTTAGAGCCGTTGATAGGAACATTG
>SXHM01000105.1 GCA_005773695.1 Bacteroidota bacterium | reverse complement strand
TCTAAAATTCCGTATTCAAATGCTATGCGTATGTTGGCAACATTATCCATTCCGTAAAACGAACTGTAGCCACCACCACTTGCTGCGCCTATGTTCCCGAAGCGGTGAGTAATACGCAGGTCCATTGCATTTTTAGGAACAGTTTCGGTTGATTGTGCATTAATAACACGTGTGGTTTTAAATGTTTCCAGAACAGGTTCGTTCTTTGGTTCTTCGTTTTGGTCAAGCAAGTTCATAATATCGTCTTGAGCAAAACAGTTACCAGAAGGCAGAAGGCAGAAGGCAGTAAAAAGTAAAACAAAAGCGAGTAATTTTTTCATCATGCTTTAGGGTTTAACGTAAAGTTTATAATCAGCAGAAACGCTTACTTCTATTTCTTTTCCGATGTTCATCAATTTGTCTCCGGGTATTTTTATTTTGTGGTCAGCTACCAACACTTTGAATTTTGATGTCAGATTTATCTTTCCTTCTTTCACCGTAAATAGGCCATCAAAATTACGGGGTTGATCTACACCGTGCATTTTCAATATCCCGGTGCAGGTTACTTTGTATTCGCCATCAGTTTTAAAGTCTATGTCTTCGTTTATTTTTCCTTTCAGTGTAGCATTTTCAAAGCCTTTTTTATCGCTTTCCATATAATTGCTGTTGAAGTGTCGCTGCATCAATCCGTCTTTGAAAACAAAACCGGTAATGGGCACTTTAAACGCTATACTGTCGTTGTGCAATGTAATAATGGAAGAGGAAATTTTGTTTACCGCATCAATATCTTCAACAGGAGCCTTTGAGAAAAAAGAGATTTCGGTCTTTTCGCTTATATATACAGTTTGCGCAAAAGAATTAAAAATTAGAAATGGAGAATTAAGAATTAGTAAGAGTGCAATTAACTTTTTCATGGCTTTAAGAGTTTAGTTGTTTGGCGCACCATCTTCTATCCAGCAAAGAAAAATAGCTAACTCTTCCTGAGTAAGTGTTGCTCCCAGCGGCATGTGCAAAGGATCACTTACCGGCAATTCAATCCGTGTCTTAACCGATTGTGAAACTCCGCTCAGAATCTGATAATTAGTAAAATCACCCGGACCGCTTCCGCCTGATACATGGCAACCGATGCTGTTTGCACAAGCTGATTCTGCAAGTGGTTTTACATGCAGATTGTAGCTAACATCCAGACTGTCGCAAAACGTTTCGGGCGGGAGAGGTACATTGCCTTTGTCATTCAAACAACCTTGCAAAACAAATAACGCTGTTGCAAGTGTAACAAAAAGAAGAAAAATACTTTTTTTCAAGTGGATAGATTTTTTGTGTTCATGAAAAGGCAATAATCCTGCCATCTAAATTAGGCTTAGCCTGTCGAAGTATTTTACTTCACCACTACTTTTTTGCTGTAAACATTTTTCCCGTCATTCAAACGGATAAAATAAAGCCCTGCTTCCATATCTCCATGTGCATTAAAAGTAAGCTCGTGTCTTCCGGGATGCAGATTTTCGGTAGTGGTTTGTTTTACCAAACGTCCGTTTATGTCAAAAATTTCTGCGTTCACGTTTGTCATTTCATAAAGATAAAATGAAACATTAACAATATCATTTGCCGGATTTGGGAACACATCAAATCCACCTTGCACAATTGTTTCGTCAATTCCGGTTGATGTATTTTCTGTTATATCAAGCGAAGCATTTTTAATAACATCACCGCTGCTGTTGTTCATGCTGTTTGTAAAATTAAACGCACCGTAAAAAGTAACTGTTCCAGTTCCTGCTGTTGGTGCAGTCCATCGAACAGTCCAGGTTTTGGTATTAGTGCCGGCAGTTCCCGAGCTGGTATGGGTAACATATTTATTTGCCATTCCGGTGTTAGGGTTTGCAAATTGTGTTCCCGCAGGCAAAGGTGTTGCAAATGCTCCCAATTTTGTTCCGCTTGCATTTTGGGGCGAAAGTTGAAAACCAAATTCAATTACTCCTTGTTTGCTTGCAGTAGCGGTAATGTTATATGTAGTTCCCGGCACATAACCGCCAACCGGCACATCGCTGGTAATGCTTGCCACCTGATCAGTAGGAGCAGCACCTGAATGGCAGCTGCCATTGTTACAGGTTACTCCATCACCGGGCGATCCTGTGCGGCCCGCAGGGGCTCCACTTCCATTGGTGTGTGCATTGTTGTAATTTGCATCGTAAACAATAACTAGTGCGTAAATAAAAACTAACGAAAGCGTAAATTTTTTGATCATATAAACGTATTTTTTAAATTAATTATTATCCACAAAAATAAGGATTTATAGTACTTAGATGAATCTAAATTCATAGAATTTAAAATTTCAAAACATTATTAAGACATTTGTCATTCTACTTTTGTTTTCAAATATTATTATTGATTTTAAACCTTTCTTTAGATAAGTATCGAACGCCAAAACAATTTTAATGAAACAATTCCTTACTCTTATTGCAATTCTTTTTGCATTATCTGTAAAGTCTCAAACACTTTATTTCCCTCCAACGGTGGGAAGTACATGGGATACTATTTCACCGCTTTCACTCGGTTGGTGTCCGGATAGGATAGACACATTGTTCAATTATTTAGAAGACAGAAACACCAAAGCATTTATTGTATTGAAAGATGGAAAAATTGTAATTGAAAAATATTTTGGAACGTTTACACAGGACAGTGTTTGGTACTGGGCTTCGGCAGGCAAAACCATTACCTCGTTTATGACTGGTATTGCCCAGCAGGAAAATTATTTATCTATCAACGATACTACGTCTGATTATTTGGGGCAGGGTTGGACAAATTGCACTGCCCAACAGGAAGAAAAAATTACCATTCGCCATCAACTTACCATGAGCAGCGGACTGGATGATGGTGTTCCTGACCATTATTGCACTTTAGACACTTGTCTGAATTACCTTGCCGATGCCGGAAACAGATGGGCTTATCACAATGGACCTTACACACTTTTAGATGCGGTAATTGAAAATGCAACCGGACAAACCCTAAATGCTTACACAACACAAAAACTGAAAACGCCAACCGGAATGACCGGACTTTTTTATACATCAGGCTACAACAATATTTTTGTAAGTAAGCCAAGAAGTATGGCACGTTTTGGATTACTTATATTGAACAACGGAAACTGGAACGGAAACCAGATAATGACTGATGCAACGTATTTCAATGAGATGATAAACACCTCGCAACAATTGAATAAGTCTTATGGTTATTTATGGTGGCTAAACGGAAAACCTTCTTACATGCTGCCTGGCTTACAATTTCAATTTCAAGGGTCATTTAACCCCAATGCTCCCGATGATATGGTAGCCGCCATGGGTAAAAACGGACAATTTCTGAATGTTGTACCAGGTCAGAACTTAGTTGTTTTAAGAATGGGAAACGCACCTTTTGATGATGAAGTACCCTTTACCATGAACGACACCATATGGCAAAAGCTGAATGATATTATGTGCAGCACTATTTCTGTTGATGAATTTAATCAGATAAACCAACCGATTGTTTTCCCCAATCCCGCAAAAAATAAAATTACAGTGGAACTGAAAGCACAAATAATTGCTCTTTCAATTTTTGACCTTACAGGCAATGAAATTTATTCCGAAAAAAACAATAAAGAAAAAGTGCAAATCGATTGCTCATCATTTGCAACCGGATTTTATTATTTACAACTGCAAACAGAGAAAGGAAGCACGATGACAAAATTCAGTGTCAGCCACTAAATAGATGGCACTTTATTAAACCATGGTTGAGACTGTTCTAATTGAGCAGCCAAGCGGAATAAAGTTGCTTCATCATTAAGCCTGCCTGTAAACATTACCCCAACCGGTAAGTTTTCTTTTGACCAATGCAAGGGAACAGTAATAGATGGTTGCCCTGTAATATTGGCAAGTGGCGCATAAGGTATCCACGAGAAAATTTTAGTAGCTGTTTTTTCAATTATGCCCGCATTTTTTATAACCGAAGTATTACCAAGTGCATTCAACGTTCTTAGTGCAATGTCTTCAGCTTTGCTGTTTTGCAGCGCACCGATTTTAAAGGGCTTCATACCAAGTGTTGGAGTAAGCAACGCATCGAATTTTAAACCGAATTGTCCCATGGCACGGGTGGTTTCGTTCCACTTGAGTTTAGCTAATGCAAAATCACCGGCTGAAAATGACTTACCCAGTTTGTAAAGCAGCCAGGTATTAGGTTCAAAATCTTTTATGTTGGGTTTCTTATTATTCACTTCTCCCAGGTAATCAATAGTACCAGAGGTTTCTCCCAAAACCATCATGTAAAGAATTTGTGTAAGCAATTCCTTTTTGTAAGGCAACGGAACTTCTTCCACTTCGTGACCAAGTTCTTTTAAAAGTTTCACCGTGTTATTTATGGCGGCTACATTTTCCTCATCCTGTTTAATTCCCATCGGATGCTCCAGCGAATAGGCAATCTTCAATTTCCCGGGATGTGTTTTTATTTCTTCGGAATAAGGTTTATCAGGTGTTTGAATAGAATAAGGCTCTCCCGGTGCTGAGCCCTGAATAGCATCTAAATAATAAGCACTGTCGCGAACGCTTCGCGAAACAGAACCTTCGCAAACTGCACCACCCCAAAGTTCTCCGCTTT
This sequence comes from Bacteroidota bacterium, assembly GCA_005773695.1. The sequence goes on along the minus strand of SXHM01000105.1, from coordinate 7,032 downwards.
TCAATCCAAGTGTAACTCTCCCGCGCGAAGGTTTCATTCCAAATAATCCGTTGCAACTTGCAGGAATACGGATAGAGCCTCCACCATCGTTTGCACTCGCGATGGGAACAATACCTGCAGCAACTGCTGCTCCGCTTCCTCCGCTGCTGCCGCCTGAAGTATGCTCTGTATTCCAGGGATTGCGTGCGGGTTTAAGTAATTCACTTTCTGTAAATGGTGTCAATCCGAATTCAGGCGTATTAGTTTTCCCAAAGATTACGAGCCCTGCTTTTTTCACGCGCTGTGTTACAACCGAATCTTCTTTCGGAATATAATCTTTCATAAACCGCGTTCCCATCGTATGGCGAACACCTTTCAACTCAGGACCTAAATCCTTCATCAGATAGGGAACACCTGCAAAAACAGAATTTGAATCCATCTGTTTTTGTTGCTCTTTTGCCAAATCATAACAAGGTGTTACCACCGCATTTATTTTCGGGTTTACTTCCTCCGTGCGCTTGATGGCAATATCCAGAAGTTCAGAAGGCGTTACTTCTTTTTTCTTTATCAGTTCTGCTAATGCAACAGCATCGTGTTTGCGGTATTCTTCAAAGTGCATAGTGTCGGGTTTAAGATTGTGAATTATAATAGTCCGTACATCAATCTCCCAATCATAAAATAAATGAACAGGCCAATGATATCGTTAGAGGTAGTAATAAAGGGACCAGTTGCAAGAGCAGGGTCAATTTTAAATTTATTCAGAGCCAGCGGAACAAACGAACCGAAGATAGCTGCAAAAATAATTACCGAAAGCAACGCCACACTAACGGTAACGCTCAAGGCCATGTAATCATTAAAGATAAGATTGTATGCAAGTAATAAAACGGCACAGATTAAACCATTGAATAAACCAACCAAAAGCTCACGAAACAATTTCGGTAAAATATCGCCTTTGCCGATGGTTTGGTTGGCAAGTCCCTGTACCACAAGTGCAGAACTTTGTACACCCACATTTCCGCCCATCGCAGCAATCAGCGGCATAAAAAAAGCCATCTCGGGATGTATCTGGATTTGCGGTTCGTAAGAAGTTAATACACGCGAACCTACCACACCGCCAGCCAATGCAACCATCAGCCACGGAAGACGTGCTCGGGTGCTTACCCACAGTCCGTCATCGGCCTCAATGTTTTCCGAGATACCACTCATTAACTGATAGTCTTCGCTGGCTTCTTCACGCACCACATCCATTACGTCATCCACAGTTATTCTACCCAACAATTTACCGGTAATATCTACAACAGGTATTACAACCAGGTCATATTTTTCAAACAAGGCAGCCACATCTTCACTCTTGGCACTGGCCTCAATGGAGATTACATCTTTAAAAAAAATAGTCTCTATTTTTTCTTCAGGTGGAGAAATAAGCAATCGTTTCAGCGAAAGTATTCCGTGCAGTTTTTCATCATCATCAATTACATATACGGTATAAATGCTGCCTACTTCTTCGGCCTGCTTTTTCATTTCAACGATGCTTTGCTGCACTGTCCATTTCAGGTTGGCTGTTACCAACTCAGTTGCCATCAAACCACCTGCTGTATCTTCATCGTAGCGCAACAGGTCAACGATGTCGCTTGCCTGCTCGGCATCATCCATCTGCTCCAGAACTTCCTTGATTTTTTCATCAGGAAGGTCGGCAATCAAATCCGCAGCATCATCTGAATCAAGGTTATCAACGTGCTTGGCAATCTGCTCAGAAGAAAGTGAGGTAAGGAATTTTTCCTTTACCTCATCATCCATTTCCACCAATACATCGGCAGCTTTTTCTTCGTCTAAAAGATTGTAAACATATTGCGCATCGTGTGTCCACGATTCTTTAATGAGTTCCGCAATATCAGCCGGGTGAAGCGGTTCCAGCATCTTAACCACATCATCGTGTCTGCGATGCTTGATTGCATCGTGCACTTCAAAAACAAATGAGGGGGTTACTTCAAATTTCATGATGCCATTTTCAAATCGTCAGAACGTCATTCCGAACTTGTTTCGGAATCTTTTTTTTGAGATACTGAAACCAGTTCAGCATGACGAGACTTATTTTGCAGCAGACAGCAACTTTGTCAGCTCAACAAACTCAGCAACACTTAGTTGTTCTGCACGTTTGTCAAACAGTTTGCTCTCTGCAACGGGTGCGAAAGTAAGACTTTTGAGTGCATTACGTAATGTTTTTCTGCGTTGGTTAAAAGCAGTTTTCACTACCGCGAAAAATTCTTTTTCATCGCAGTCAAGCTCTTCGGTTGTGTTACGTGTAAGGCGTATAACACCCGATTTTACCTTTGGTGGAGGAAAAAAAACCGTTTCGTTTACCGTGAAGAGGTATTCAATATTATAGAAAGCAGAAAGTAATACGCTCAGTATTCCATACTCTTTACTTCCGGGAGGCGAGGCAATGCGCAAGGCCACTTCCCGCTGTATCATGCAAACCACTTCGGGTATTTGGTTGCGGTGTTCCAATACCTTGAAAAATATCTGTGACGAAATGTTGTAAGGAAAATTACCGATGATAGCATATCGCTCAAGGTTAATATTCAGTTTCAGAAAATCGCCTTCAATTATTTTACCTTTCAGTTGTGGAAAATTCAGTTTCAAAAACTCAACCGATTCGCGGTCAACTTCCACTACACAGACATCAATCGCCTCATTCTCTGAAAGGTATTTAGTCAGCATCCCCGTTCCGGGACCTATTTCCAGCACCTGTTTATAAGCACCATGTCCACTAAGGCTTTCAGCAATTTTACAGGCAATGTTTTCGTCTTTAAGAAAATGCTGACCGAGGTGTTTTTTGGCGCGTACAGGATACATTTATTCTGCTACCGCTACCACTTCCTTTACTTCCGGAATCATCTTTTTCAGCAAGGCTTCAATGCCAGCTTTCAATGTAACAGTTGAAGAGGGGCAACCGCTGCACGCACCCTGCAATACCACATTTACTTTACCATCTTCAAATGATTTGAACTGAATATTTCCACCATCACCCTCCACTGCCGGACGAACATATTGTTCCAGTATGGCAATAATTTTACCGTCAATAACAGGATTGGCTTTTGTTGAAAATTCTGTTTTAACCTCTGTTGCTTTTGCCTCAGGCGAAACCTCTTTCTTCTCCGGAAGTTCAGCAACTGCTTCTCCGCCATTGGCTAAAAACTCACGGATAAAACTGCGCAGCTCCAGTGTAATGTTTTCCCACTCCACCGCGTTGGTTTTGGTAACCGACACAAAATTGGCAGCAATAAACACACCTGCCACAAACGGAAAATCAAACAACTTTTGAGCAAGTGGCGAACCTTTTGCCTGTGCTCTGGAAGTATATTCAACGCTTACATCTTTCAGCAGCCCTTTATTGGCAACAAATTTCATTGCATTGGGATTAGGGGTGCTTTCAGCGTAGATGGTAACGGGGAGTTTATTTGTTTCGTTGCTGTTCATGGAGCAAAGGTAAATAAAAACGCCCCGCTGTGAACCTAAAACACAGCGGGGCAACACATCAAACCTAAACCAACTAAGAATTCAATGTTGCTTTTAATGCTTTTTTATAAACCCTTCCGATTGGAACGGTAAACTGAACGTTATTATCAGTGATAGTAATGCTTGAACCTTTGATAAGGTGTATTTTTTCCATGTTCACAATAAATGAACGGTGGGTGCGAACGAATTTATGTTTAGGCAAGGCATCACACATTTCTTTCATGGTGCTCAATGTTATGTATTTGCCGGTAGTGGTTTTAATTATTACATAATCGGCAAGTGCTTTAATGAAAAGAATGTCATCAGTTTTTAATTGGATAAGCTGATAGTTAGCTTTAATCATCAGATTATCTGTTTGAGGCATTCTTTCCGCAGACATAGGAGGAATGTAGTTTGTTAGTGCTTGTCTCATCTTCTTATTTATTTAAATCGTTATTACTTAATTTTTGTTTTCGAAGGAGCTTTGTTTGTTTAAAACCAAATCGCTTCAATTGCCTGTTATTACACATCGGGTTGTGGATAAGTTTTAGAAATTAGACTAATCGGGTTAATATCAAGACAAAAAATACCATTCTTTCCGTCAGAGTTTTAGATACCTTCCGACTAATGCCTCTTTTTTGTATTTTTGCCCGTTCCAAGCGGAAAACAAGACGAAAACCTGCTATTATTACGACCAATAATGAATTGCTTTAGCCGAAACTTCTTTTTAGTAGCCATGTGGGTGGTTTTTGCGCTTTCGGGTTATGCCCAGGAAGCAGGTTCATTGATGGTTGACGGCATTGTTACCAGTGCCGGAAAGCCCGTAGATGGCGCAGAAGTGAAGATTTTCAGAGATAAGGGCAAGCTTTTATACCGCACAACTAATTCGGCTGGTAAATTCAAGGCTAAGCTTGAGTTAGGCGCTGAATACGTTGTAAGTGCTGGTCTTCCGGGATCTACTACCAAAACGTTTAATTTCATTACTGAGGTTCCTAAGAACAAGCAAAATGAAACATTCACCAAGCAAATAGAAATAGACCTTAATCCACTTACAGCCGATGCTAAAGGCAAGAAAAAATGGGAACAAAGTGCCGGTGGTGTAATATATAAAGAAAATGAAGGTGGCTTTGTAACCGTTAACTACGACCTTGATGAATGGAAGAAACAAATAGCTGATGCAGCCGAACGTGAACGTTTAAGAAAAATAGAAGAGGATAAATTACGCGCTGCTGCAGAAAAGCGCAGACTGGAAGCTGAAGAACTGGCAAGAAAGGAACAGGCAAAACGCGATGCTGAAAATGCAGTGTTACTTGCTGCGCAGGCAAAAGAAAAGTCAAGACTTGATTCGTTGGCTGCAGTGCAGGCGCACCTTGCCAAAATGATGGAAAAGCGCAAACAGGAAGAAAATCTTAAGAAAACAGAGGAAGACAAGTTAAATGAATTGGTAAAAGCTGAACAGGCTCGTAAAAAAGCTGAGGCCGAGAAAATTGCTCGTCAGCAATTTATTACCGATTCAATTGCTAATGCCAAAACAGAAGCCATAAAGTTTGCAGCAGCAGAAAAAGCCAGAAAAGAAGCCGAGGCCGAAGCATTGAAGAAAGCAGGAAAGGTGCGCGAGAAAGCCGTTGCCGACTCAATTGCCAATGCACGTACACTGGAAAAACTTCAATTAGAAAAACAGAAAGCCCGCGAAAAAGCAACTTCCGATTCACTTGCTAACGCAGAAAAGCTAAGGATAAAAGAAGAAGAAGTTCAAAAGTTGAAAGCACTGGAAGAGAAAAAAGCAAAAGAAAAGGCTGTTGCAGATTCTATTGCAACAGCTAAGTTTCAGCAAAAGCAACAAGAGGAAGAGGCAAAAGCCCGTTTCAAAGCTGAAGAGGCGGCTAAAACAGAAGCAGATCGTAAGCAACGTGAAGCTGAAGAACAAGCCCGTATAAAAGCAGAACAAGAAAGACTGGCAAAAGAAGAAGCCGACCGCCTTGCAAAAATTGAAGCCGAAAGAAAGGCAAAAGAGGAAGCCGAAAAAGCATCTGCCGAAGAAAAAGCCCGCATACTTGCTGAAAAACTGGAACGCGAACGACAGGAAGCTGAGCGGGAAGCCGCAGCTATAAAAGCCAAAGAAGAAGAGGCTATCCGTAAGAAGGAAGAAGCTGCCAAAGCGCTGTACGATTTGAGAAAAAATAATTCTTATAAAGAAGAAACAGTGAAGGAAACAGGAAAGACTTTTATGGTTACAACGATTAAAATAGACGGTGTTCAAACCATTTATAAAAAGCTGACCCACGACTGGGGCGGTATATTTTATTTTAAAAACGGAGCCGATATCTCTGATGCGCTCTACCTTCAGGAATTAAAAAACGCTAAAGAACAGGTGAATCCCGAGTAAAAATCACTTACTTTTGCCACCCTATAAAAAACGATGAGAAAAATTCTTGTTACAGGCGGAGCAGGTTTTGTAGGAAGTTCATTAGCCGGAAAACTGGCTGAAGACCCCGATAATTATGTGGTTATAGTTGATAACCTGCGCACCGGGTCGCTTAAAAAACTTCCTGATTCTCCTTATCGGAACGTAAAGTTCATCAAGTGCGATGTAAATCATTTCGAAGATATCTCAAGTGTTTTCTATGCCTACACCTTTGATTATGTGTTTCATTATGCTGCACTGGTTGGTGTGAAACGCACACTTGCAAATCCTGTAATGGTTCTGGAAGATATTACCGGAATAAAAAACGTACTCAACCTTTCTAAGAATACAGGAGTAAGGCGCGTTTACTTCTCTTCTTCATCAGAAGTATATGGAGAGCCCGTTGAGTTTCCTCAGAACGAAGACACAACCCCACTAAACTCCCGTCTACCTTATGCCATTGTTAAGAATGTGGGCGAAGCATACCTGCGTTCTTACCAACGCGAGTTTGGCTTAGAGTTTACAGTATTCAGGTTCTTTAATACTTACGGACCAAAACAAAGTAAAGACTTTGTGATTTCTAAGTTTATCTACGCTGCTTTACAAAATGCCGATATCACCATTTATGGTGAAGGAAAACAAACGCGTACATTCTGCTTCATTGAAGACAATGTTGAGGCCTGCACCAATGCTTTTTACAATAACATGTTTATTAATGATGTGGTAAATATTGGCGGCACAAAAGAAATTACCATTCTTGAACTCGCTAACATCATTATTAAAGTTACAGGCTCATCTTCCAAAATTGTTCACCTTCCTGAATTAACAGAAGGCGATATGACACGCAGACAACCCGACACTTCAAAAATGCAGCAGTTGCTGAAACGCGACACCATATCATTTGAAGAAGGATTAAAAAGAGTGATTGAGCAGGGACAGTTCATTTCTCTTATCTAATCGGTTTTGTGATGCAAAACCTGTTAGAGAAAATCAATCAGAAAATACATTCTATAAATATTCCCGCACAACCGGCTGAGTTATATGAGCCGGTTACCTATACCTTTTCATTAGGCGGCAAACGGATGCGTCCTTTGCTGACGTTGTTGGGGTATTCATTATATAAAACCGATTATGAAAAAGCATTGGATGTC
>SXHM01000104.1 GCA_005773695.1 Bacteroidota bacterium | reverse complement strand
TCTTAAGATTGTTTTCGGAAATAGAACTACTTTTGCACTTAAATCTTAACAGAATATTAACATGAAAAAAGTAGTTGTAGTTGACGGAACCCGCACCCCTTTTCTAAAAAGCGGAACAGAATACATGGATTTATTGTCTTACCAATTGGGGCAATATGCCATTTCCGGTTTGTTGAAAAAGACAGGAGTTGACCCGAAATCGGTTGATCGTGTGATAATAGGAACCGTAATTTCAAACGTAAAAACCAGCAATGTAGCTCGCGAAGCTGCTTTGACTGCCGGAATACCTTATACAACTCCTTGCAGCACTGTTACTCAGGCTTGCATTTCTGCTAATCAGGCAATTTCAAGCGGAGTGGAGCAAATTATGGCGGGACAAGCCGACATCGTAATTGCAGGCGGAACCGACTGCACTTCTGATGCACCGATTTTGTTCAATAAACCCATGCGTAAAAAATTATTCAACGCACAAAAACTGAAAGGTTTGGGAGATACTTTGAAATTCGTTTTTTCATTGCGACTGAAAGATTTTGTGCCCGATGCACCTGCTATTGCTGAATACACTACCGGAAAAACAATGGGTGTTGACTGTGATATTCTTGCAGCTAAATATTCTGTTGCTCGTGAAGATCAGGATAAATTTGCTTTGCGTTCGCACACACTTGCACAAAAAGCGATTGATGATGGAATTCTCGGACAGGAAATTACTGAAGTTGCCTTGCCTCCTAAATTTGCTGTAATAAAACAAGACAATGGAGTTCGCGTAGGTAAGTATGAAAAACTTGCTTCACTGAAACCTGCTTTTGTAAAACCACATGGAACTTTGACTGCAGCTAATTCTTCTTTCCTGACTGATGGTGCTGCTGTTGTATTATTAATGAGCGAAGACAAAGCAAAAGAACTTGGCCTGAAACCCAAAGCATACATCCATAATTACACGTTTACAGGTTCTGATTTAAAAGAAGAACTTTTATTAGGTCCTGCTTATGCTATTTCAAAAGTTCTGAAACGCGCAAACCTTGAACTGAAAGATATGGATGTTGTTGAATTACATGAAGCATTTGCCGGTCAGGTTCTGGCAAATGTTAAATGTCTGGCTTCAGATGAATTTGCAAAAGAAAAACTAGGTCGCGAAAAAGCAGTTGGTGAAGTAGATATGAATAAACTCAACATTCACGGTGGATCACTCGCTATCGGACATCCGTTTGGTGCAACAGGTGCTCGTTTGGTAACTACAGTTGCCAATCGCCTGCAACGCGAAAACGGAAAATACGGTTTATTGGCTGCCTGCGCTGCCGGTGCTCACGGACATGCAATGATCTTGGAGCGTTATCCGAACTAAATAATGAGGTTGGTTTTACTATTCCTTGTTTTTATATCAACAGTTGTTTCTTCAAAAAGTCAGATCTGGATTTCACAACTTTATCAAGGGCAAAGCATCAATCAGGTAATTTACAACGGAACTTATTCCAGCACCGGAACCTGCACCGGGCAGGAATATGATTTTGATTTGCAGTATGGAATGATTTCACCTTTTGCAACCGGTGTTGATTTGACATTAGATATTTATTCAATGAGCGGAACATTAACACTAAACGGAAATGCGGTGAGTGAAGGAAATACTTACCCGCTTTCTGAGCCTGTTGTTCCCATGCACTTTCAGTTTACGGGTTCTGGTTCTTTAGATTTCAGTGTTACGGCAACCGGAACATTATCTGTTGCTGCTGAAACATACCCTTGTTATATTGTAGAAAAAGTTTCGCAGTTTGCATGCAACAATACTTACAAACTGATGGAAGGTGAAGTGTTTGTCCCATGCTCTGTTGCTGTAGTAACAGATATTTCTGAAAATGATGTTCAGGAAAAAATATTTTTCACGGAAGAAAATCAAATGCTGATTGTTGAAGCAAAAGCTCAAGATAAGTTGATTATTTCGGATGTGATTGGGAAAATTATTCTGACCCAGACTATAGAAAAAGGAAAGAACAATATTACGCTATCCCAAATGTCAGAAGGCATTTATTTTGCAAGACTTGAAAGCGAAAATAAAATCTTAAAATTCTTAAAACCTTAATATGAAAAACCAATACGCAGTAATTGAAAAACGTGGAGATATCGCCATTCTCTGGCTTGACCAACAAGGTGAGAAAATAAACAAAATATCTCCTGAACTGATTGATGTCTTCACTAAACTTTTTGAAGAAGTTGATAATGATCCTTCGGTGAAAGCAGCAATTCTTATCAGCCGCAAAAAAGATTTTATAGCAGGGGCTGATATTGAATCTTTTCAAAAAGTAAAAAAGCCGGGTGACTTCGCGCCCGTTACCCGTAAAGGTCACGAGGGCTTGGCAAGAATTGCCAACTCTAAAAAGCCAGTGGTGGCTGCTATTCACGGTGCTTGCCTTGGTGCCGGTTTGGAAATTGCGTTGGCTTGTCACGCCCGTATTTGCGCTGATGAAGGAACAAATCTTGCACTTCCCGAAGTGCAGTTAGGTCTGCTTCCGGGCGGTGGCGGAACACAACGCTTACCTCGTCTGATAGGTATTCAAAAAGCATTGGACATGATGCTAACAGGCAAAACTATTTATGCTCGCCCTGCTTTAAAAATGGGCTTGGTTGACCGCATGACACAAAAATCGGAATTGTTGAATGGTGCTATTGCATTGGCGCAGGAACTTATTAAACGTCCTTTGGTTCGCAAACGCAAAAAAACGTTAGTGGACAGATTGTTAGAAGACAATCCGATAGGTAGAAACATCATTTTCAGTAAGGCGGCAGAAATGGTTACCAAACAAACTCAGGGTAATTATCCTGCACCTTATAAAATAATTGAATGTGTAAAAGCCGGTATGAACCAAGGCGAAAAAGCAGGTTATGAAGCTGAAGTAATCAAGTTTGAGCAGTTGGTTCTTTCACCTGAAAGTGCGCAACTCATTAATATTTTCTTCGCCATGACCGAGATGAAAAAGAACCCGATGGCTGATAAAGTAAAACCATTTAACCGAGTAGCCATGCTGGGCGCAGGCTTTATGGGCGCAGGCATTGCAGAGGTTACAGCAGTGAAAGGAGTTCCCGTAATTCTTAAAGACCTGAAAGATGAATTTGTTGCCAACGGCAAAAAAACAATCTGGGATAATCTCTACAAAAAAGTGAAACGTAAAGCCCTTAGTCGCACCGATGCCGACAGCGTTATCGGGCGTGTTTGGGGGCAAACGGACTTCACGGGTTTTGCGCATTGTGATATTGTTATTGAAGCCGTGCTTGAAGATATTAAGGTAAAACAAAACGTGCTTGCCGATGTGGAAGCAAACACCAAGGACACCTGCATTTTCGCGTCCAATACTTCTTCACTACCCATTACGCAGATTGCAAAAAATGCCAAACGTCCCGAAAACGTTATTGGTATGCACTACTTCTCGCCTGTTCCTAAAATGCCGCTTCTGGAGATTATTGTTACCGAAAAAACTGCGGATTGGGTTACTGCAACCTGTTTGGAGTTGGGCATAAAACAAGGCAAAACCTGCATAGTTGTAAAAGATGGTCCGGGTTTTTACACTACACGAATTCTTGCGCCTTACAGCAACGAGGCGTTGTTACTGCTTGACGAAGGCGCAGATGCTTTACAGGTCGATAAAGCCTTGAAAAAATTCGGATTCCCTGTGGGGCCAATAACCTTGATGGATGAAGTAGGTATTGATGTTGGCGCACACATTATGAAGGGCGAACTGACTACAGAATTTGCCATGAAACGCGAAGGCGCAAAAATTTCACAAGGCATTGCACGTCTGTACGATGCCGGTTTCAAAGGGCGCAAAAACAAAAAAGGGTTTTATAAATATGATGAGAAAGGCAAGAAACTGAGCGGACAAATTGACCCCGAAATGTATAATCACTTTGGCGGACCTAACCGTAAAAAATTTGACGATTTAGAAATTCAGCAACGTATGGCAATGCTGATGGTGAATGAAGCCGCGCAATGTTTGCAGGAAGGCATTTTATCTTCGCCACGCGATGGTGATATTGGCGCAATCTTCGGGTTGGGCTTTGCACCTTTCACGGGAGGACCTTTCCGCTACCTTGATTCCTTAGGCGCACAAAAAGCGGTGGACATTATGAACGCTTTAAAAGACAAACACGGACTGCGCTTTAAGCCTGCTGATATTATTGTGGAAAAGGCGAAGAGCGGGAAGAAGTTTTATGAGTAACTCATAACTTTAATTGTGCATTTTTCAGACCAACTTGGTCGTATTATTGAAATGGGAGTAAGTTCTCAAATGAGAATCATCTCCCTCGTTCCCTCGCAAACCGAATTGCTTTTTGATTTAGGTTTGGATCAAGAAATTGTAGGTATTACCAAATTCTGTGTTCACCCGAAAGAAAAAGTTGCACTGAAAGAAAAAATAGGTGGCACAAAAAACCTGAATATTGAGAAAATAAAATCGCTGAAGCCAACCCTGATCATTGCCAACAAAGAAGAGAACGAAAAGGAGCAGATAGAAGAATTAGAAAAATACTTTCCTGTCTGGATAAGCGATGTAACTGATTTAGAAAGTGCGATAGAAATGATTTCCACTCTTGGAAAAATGACGGGGAAAGAAAAAGAAGCTGAAAAACTTAACAACAACATTTCAAAAGCCTTTGCGTCTTATGCACCTTTGCGAGAACCAAAAACAGCTGCCTACTTCATCTGGCAAAACCCCATGATGGTTGCAGGAAACAAAACGTTTATCAATGATATGCTGCAACGTTGCGGTTTTAAAAACTGCTTCCAAAACCTTAACGGACATTATCCGGAAATAAGCGCAACGAAATTGCAACAGTCAAATCCCGAAGTTATTCTACTTTCTTCTGAGCCATTTCCGTTTGAAGAAAAGCATGTGGAAATGTTCAGCAAAAGTTGTCCACAGGCAAAAGTTATACTCGTTGATGGCGAGTTATTCTCATGGTATGGCTCGCGTTTGTTACAAGCTCCCTCCTATTTCCGAAAACTTGCCGAAAGTTTGCGCCCCTGAAAGCCCTGCAAATTTTGTAGGTTTGTGCATCTGTGAAGCCCAACTTTAAAAAAATCAGTCTTTTTCTGCTGTCAGCATTTTTTCTGATTGTGGCTTCGCAATTATTAAATTCCGGCAAGTGGTTTCATCCCTCGCTTGAAAAACAGGCAAGTCGTTTTCAAAAAAGCCTGCTCGAAAAAGAAACGCTGCTCGAAAAAAAGTTGGCTGAGCTTGTTAACCAAACACAATCCAGCAACGATTACAATAGTTTTACCGGGTTAAAATTGGGAGAGTTATTTCCCGAAGAAGGCATGTTATTTCTGATTTATGAAGATGGAAAACTAAAATTCTGGAGCGATAATTCTGTAATGGCAATTGATGAACTTACATCCCGCAGAAATTACGAAGAACCTCTACAAAAGCTCAGCAACGGCTGGTATATAAGCAAAACACAAAAGGCGGGAAACAAAGCCTTTATCGGTTTGCTGCTCATAAAAAATGAATACCCGTTTGAAAATAATTATCTGCAAAACAGTTTCAATAAATGTCTGGATGTTGAAGACGAACTGGAAATAAGCACTGAACAAACAACGGAAACCGTTGAAATAAAAAATAAAGCGGGCGCTTATCTGCTTTCGATTGCTAAAGGAAAAGTAGTACTGCACATTTATACTCATCAGATAATCAGCATTGTGTTATTTATTGCAGGACTCTGTTTTCTGCTTATTTTCTTTAACGGAATTTTCAACTTCTCTTCTGTTCCAAACAGTGTTTCGTTTTCCCTGATTGTATTGCTCCTTCGAGCTGCAATACTTTACTTCCAATATCCGGCAGCACTTTATTCACTTCCGCTTTTTGATCCTGCGTATCATGCTTCCTCTATTTTATTTCCCTCACTTGGAGATTTTTTGCTCAACATTATTACCGTTGCAGGGCTTACATTATATGTTACAAATAATATAAGATTCAGCAAGTCTGCGAAAGGCATTGCAAGTTCTTCTATCCTGCTATTGTTTGCATTGAGCCTGCATTTCCCCATCGCATTTTTGTTCGAGCGATTGATTGTAGATTCGGATATAGATTTCACCATCAACAATCTTTTTACATTGAATTTTTTCAGTTATACAGGCTTGTTCATTACCGGGCTTATGTTGCTCACATGGTTTTTGATTTTCAATAAAACGGTTGAGTATATTTCTGGAAACACTTTAAGACAAAAACTTAGTTCCTATTCCATTGCTTTTGCAGTTTTTGCAGGAATAGCAATACTTACTGGCATCAGCAATTGGCAGTCATTAGGAATTACTGCTTTGATTTGCGGAGGAATTATACTCATTAACGAAAGAGAAAAATCGTCACGTTCTGTTTTTTCAGCTGCCACTTTACTGTTGGGTTTTTCTGTTTATGCGGCTTATTCTCTTGCAAATTTTCATAAAGAAAAAGTGGAAATAAAAGCCCGCTTCTATGCCGAAAAACTGGCTGCTGAACGGGACCCTATTGCTGAATACGTTTTTTCGGAAGTAGCTTCTGAAATTCAGAACGATCGTATCATCAAAAACTTCATTACACTCTTACCACAAAAACAAGATGAATTTTTTTCGCGCGTTGAACAAAAATTCCTGAATGACTACCTGCAAAAATATGAAGTACGTTTAAGCGTTTTTAACACCAACGACACACTTATTGCTTCTAACAATAAACTCGCAAAAACAGTTGATTTTTATAACACGCTTGAAACTTCGTCAAAGCCAACTTCGGGAAAATCATTGGTTTATTCTTACGAAATCACCAATGAAATTAACTACATCGGAAAAATAATTTTCACAAACAACAGCAGAGATTCTGTTCAGAAACAAACTACTGTTTACATTGAGTTTGAAGAAAAGAGTTCTAAAAATGAATTAGGTTTTCCTGCATTGCTATTGGACAAAAATGTTGACGATGACAAGAGTTTAGAAGATTATTCTTTTGCTGTTTATCGTGATGGAAAAATTATTTCGGCCAATGGTGATTTCAGCTACAGCGCTGACGAGCCTGCTGTGCAATTGCACAACGAAAAATATGAGTTTCGCTCTTCGGGTAACTGGCGGCATCTGTTTTACAAGCCCAACCCCGACAACCTTATTTTGCTGAGCCGTCCTCAACTTACCACATTTCAAAAACTAACAGGTGTTTCGTTTCTTTTTCTGTTTTATTCCGTTCTTTTTATTGTAACGTTGGCGGGTTATTCGCTCATCAATTCACAAAAAATAGAAACAGAAAATTTCAGAAACAGAATAAACATTTCTGTAATATCAATTCTTACCATTTTCCTCTTACTGATTGGTTTTTCCACCATATATTATGTAGAAACAGAATACAGCCAAAAGAATAGCGAAGCCATCAGCGAAAAAATCCGTTCTGTGCTGATAGAACTGGGAAACAAATCGGAAAAAAGCGAAAACTTTTATAGCAATACCGAGCAACTGGGCTACACACTAAACAAATTTTCAAAAGTATTTTTCACTGATATTAATCTATATGACACAAAAGGAAACCTAATTGTTTCTTCACGTCCCCGCCTTTTTGACATTGGACTTATTTCCGGAAAATTAAATTCAGATGCGTGTTTTTCTATGTTGGTGCAAAAGAAAACTTTGTTTGTTCACAACGAAAATATAGGTGAGCTCAGTTTTCTTTCGGCCTACGCTCCACTTTCCAACAGCAGCGGAGAAACAGTTGCTTACCTGAACCTGCCTTATTTTGCCAAGCAAAGCAGTTTGCAAAAAGAAATTTTAACTCTGCTTTCTGCGTTGGTTAACATCTATGTGTTGCTGATTATTATTGCTGTAGCGGTGGCTATTTTTATTTCAAGAAAAATCACAGAACCATTTGATGTTATTGGAAAAAATATTCAGCAAGTGAAACTCGGAAAAGAAAACAAACCGATTGAATGGAAAAGTGATGATGAAATAGGTCGGCTTGTTAATGAATACAATAACATGATACAGAAGTTAGGCGAGAGTGCCGAAACACTGGCAAAATCAGAACGGGAATCAGCCTGGCGCGAAATGGCAAAACAAGTAGCGCACGAAATCAAGAATCCGCTAACACCGATGAAACTGAGTGTGCAGCACCTGCAAAACTCTTACAAAGAACAGCGCCCGGGCTGGGATAAAAACATTGAGCGCATGACACAGACTATGATTGAGCAAATTGATACCCTCGCGCATATTGCTTCTGAGTTTTCGAACTTCGCAAAAATGCCGAAAACCGTTAATGAAAAAATAAATATTGCAGACACCATTTCCAATGTTGTTGCACTTTACAACGAAACAGATAATTGCAAAATTGAGTTTAATGCTGCCGAAAACAATCTCTTCGTATTTGCAGACCGGGAGCAGTTACAACGTGTATTCAACAACCTGATTAAAAATTCCATTCAATCTATTCCTGAAGGCAGAGAAGGTAAAATTCAGGTTTCACTTGATAAATCACAACACACTATTTTGATAAAAATCAAGGACAATGGAACAGGCATTAATGATGAAATGAAAGACAAAATTTTTACACCCAACTTCACCACCAACAGCACCGGAATGGGGCTTGGACTGGCAATGGTAAAAAGCATTATTGAAAACAGTGGTGGCTCAATTTGGTTTAAAACTAATTTGGATGAAGGCACAGCCTTTTTTGTTTCACTTCCCCTTATTCCTTATGTAAATTAACAATTGCTTAAAGCAATTCAGTTAAATTTGCAGCAATTACAACAGATATTATCATGTTAGAAAAACAAGCGGTTGCACTGGAAAATAAGCAAACCGGATATAACGAACTTCCTCCTTTCCCAAATGGTTGGTATGCTGCCTGCTCATCCGCACAGCTAAGAAAAGGACAGATTATTTCAAAGAAATTCTGCGAACAGGATATTGTTTTGTTCCGCACCGAAGCAGGAGTTCCTGCTGCAGTTGATGCGTATTGTCCGCACATGGGTGCGCACTTTGCACACGGAGGAACCGTTCAGGGCGAAACAATAAAATGCCCCTTTCATGATTTTTGTTTTGATGTGAAAGGCACTTGCACTTCCACTGGTTACGGAACAAAACCACCGCCAAAAGCAGTATTGCGTTCATGGCACTTGCAAGAGAAAAATGGTTTTGTTTTAGTGTGGTTTCATAGTGAAGACAAAGCTCCTGACTGGGAAGTTCCGACAATTGATTTTGAAGGTTGGACAACTGTGATTACCACCGAATGGGAACTAAAAAGTCATCCGCAGGAAACAACAGAGAACAGTGTTGACCTCGGACATCTTTCCATTGTTCATGGCTATAATAAAGTGGAGATGCTTACGGAGTTAGAACTTGACAAACATTACCTGAACGCAAAATATGCCATGCACCGCAAAGCAGATTTCTTTGGAAATGCGAAGCATTTATTGCGTGCAGAATTTCATGGGCATGCTTATGGGTTGGGCTATTCTTATGTGGAAGTCAGTGTTCCTGAATACGGTTTGCAGTATCGCAACTTTGTACAGCCCACACCGATTGACGGAGAAAAAATTCTTCTGCGAATCGGTTTGTGCATGAAGCACATTGAAAATCCGGGGAAAATAAATCCGTTGTTGAACATTATTCCAAAATCGCTTATCAATAAATTTTTACCGAAAATATCTTTCCGTGCTTATGCACATGATGTTTCTCAGGATTTCAAAATCTGGGAAAACAAAGTGTATGTAACACAGCCTGCCCTGGCAAAAGGCGATGGACCAATAGGAAGATACAGGCAGTGGGCAAGGCAGTTTTATTCAGAGAATCATTTAGCTGAAAATTAGATGTTATTCAAAGAAATTGTAGGTCAGGACGACATAAAGAAGCGGTTGATACAAACGGTGAATGACAACCGTATCAGTCATGCGCAGTTGTTGCTTGGTCCTGCGGGAAGCGGAAATTTAGCACTTGCCTTTGCTTATGCGCAATACATTTTTTGTAGTGCTAAAGGTGAACATGATTCGTGCGGTGAATGTTCTTCGTGCCTGAAAATGCAGAAGATCGCGCATCCTGATTTTCATTTTGTTTTTCCTGTTTATAAAATTAAAGATGGGCGGGAAACAATAAGCGATGATTTGATTGCGGATATGCGGGAGGCATTAACTCAAAACCCATATTTAGAAGTAGACGAGTTTCTTGATAACGCAGGAATTGAAAACAAACAGGCACAGATTTATGTGGGCGAAAGTGCCAGCATTCTGCGCAAACTTTCGTTCAAGGCGTATGAGGGCGAATACCGGATTGTTATTATCTGGAAGCCTGAGAAAATGAATGTGCAGGCTGCCAACAAAATTTTGAAAATGATTGAAGAACCGCCAGAAAGAACACTGTTCATAATGGTTGCAGAAAATACAGACTTGATGCTTGCCACCATTCTTTCGCGCACACAAATGGTAAAAATCAAAAAGATTGATGATGCTTCCATGCAAAAAACACTGGTTGAAAAATTCAATCTTTCGCCCGAACATGCGCTGCGGATTACGCACCTTGCGGATGGCAATTTCAGTGCAGCCATGAAAATGGCTGAACAAGGCGATGATTCAACAGATAACACCCAACGCTTCCGTGACTGGATGCTGGCGTGTTACAAAAACAATATTACAGAAATGCTGAGCTGGTCTGAGAAATTAGCCTCAACAGATGAGGGCAGGGAAAAACAAAAAGCATTTTTAGCATTTTGCCAAAACATGTTTCGCAAGGCATTGATGCAAACCTATTCTACTCCGGAACTGGCAAGAATGACAGAAACCGAACGAAACTTTTTTCTGAAATTCTCCACGTTTGTGAATGGCAACAACATTATGGAAATTATTGCCGAATTAGATTCTGCTTCTTATCACATTGAGCGGAATGCTTACCCTAAACTGCTTTTCTTTGACCTGTCGCTGAAACTGGGCAATCTACTCAGAATGAGTCAACAGGTGGCAGTGAAAGCATAAATGCTAAATTTGCCATCTTAATACTTGATACTATATAAAGATGGGATGTAGCGGATGCAGCACCGGCAGAGGAAGCGGAACACCGGGCGGATGCAATAATAACGGCAGTTGCGGCACAGGTGGTTGTAATAAACTCAACGTTTTTGACTGGCTAAGTAATATGCAACTGCCTTCGGGGCAGGAGCCCTTTCCCTATGTAGAAATACGGTTTAAAAACAGTCGCAAGGAATTTTATAAAAACGAAGCGAAACTTCAACTTAATGTTGGTGAAATTGTGGCGGTTGAAGCCTCGCCCGGACACGATATTGGTTCGGTTTCCATAACAGGAGAACTGGTGCGTTTGCAAATGCGCAAGAAAAAATTTGACCCCACTAGAGACGAAGTAAAAAAGATTTATCGCAAAGCTAACAACAACGATGTTGACAAGTGGAAAGCTGCCATGGCGCAGGAGAAAGACACCATGTACAAAGCCCGTGTTATTGCAACCGCGCTTGGCCTGAAAATGAAACTGAGCGATGTGGAATTTCAGGGCGATAAAACAAAAGCTATTTTTTATTACACCGCAGATGACCGTGTTGATTTCCGTGAACTGATTAAACGCCTTGCAGATGAATTCCGCATTCGCGTAGAAATGCGCCAGATCGGTGCACGTCAGGAAGCCAGCCGTTTGGGCGGTATCGGTTCTTGCGGAAGAGAACTGTGTTGCTCTACATGGCTTACTGATTTCAGAACGGTTTCTACGAGTGCGGCAAAATATCAGCAGCTCTCACTGAACCCGCAAAAATTAGCCGGACAATGCGGCAAACTCAAATGTTGCCTCAATTATGAGCTGGACAGCTACATGGATGCGATAAAAGATTTTCCTGATACCAAGCTAAGGTTAGAAACCAATCGCGGTTATGCGATGCACCAGAAAACCGATATTTTCAGGAGAGTAATCTGGTATTCGCTGCCCGATGAAAGAGATACATTTATTCCGCTTAGCATTGAGAAAGTGAAAGAGTTTCAGGAACTGAATAAACAGGGAATAAAAGCGGATATTATGCCAGCCAAACAAGTTGCTTTGCCCGAAGAGAAAAAACCGGATTACGAGAATGTAGTTGGTCAGGACAGCCTTACACGGTTTGACAGAGACAAAAGCAAACGCAGCAACAATAACAACCGCAGAAACAAGAAGAAAAAAAGCAGTGCTCCGCAAGCTAATGCACAGCAACAAGGTGAACCAAAAGCACCTTCTCAACAGAAGCCGCAGCAGCAGCGACCACCGCAACAACGACCGCCACAGCAACGCAGAAACAACAGACCACCGCGCCCGAAGCCACAGCAAGGTGAACAAAACAAACCTCAATAAAATGAAGACGCTTTTATTTGCCTCTTGTTTGTTGGTGTTTTTTTCCTCTTGCGATTCAAAAAGAATTTATGAGCAGAACAATGAGATAGCGGACAATACATGGGATGCTGCACAAAAAATAAAGTTTGAGGTAAGCATTAACGACACGGTTTCAGGAAACAATGTTCTTATCAATATTCGCCACGCAGGGTTTTATCCTTACAGCAATTTGTTCATGTTTATTAATACCACATTCCCCAACGGAAAAACAACCCGCGACACTGTTGAATGCCTGCTTGCAGATGACAAAGGTAAATGGCTTGGAAAAGGTCTGGGCGATTTATGGGATGCACGGATTCTGTTCAAACGTAATGTGCGCTTTTCGCAAAGCGGCAACTATACTTTTGAATTTGAACAAGCCATGCGTGTTGAACAATTGCCGGGAGTAATGGATGTTGGATTAAGAATTGAAAAACCATAATTGTCAATATTAATTTGATTATCATCTTTCAACGACTACATTTGCTTACTAATTAATTATTTAATCAAACCACAAATAATAAAAACATGAAAAAACTATTAC
>SXHM01000103.1 GCA_005773695.1 Bacteroidota bacterium | reverse complement strand
GGGTTTTCATTAGTTGCTGTTTATATAGGTATGCTTATAGCTGTATATTTTTTCGGTTGGACTTATGCAGGACGGGCATTAAAGCCCATTTCAAAAGTGGTAAGTGAAGTGAGCCGGATTTCTGTTAATAACCTGAATGCACGAGTTGGCGAGGGAAATGGGCAAGATGAAATAGCACAGCTTGCCAAAACCTTTAACAAAATGTTGGAGCGTATTGAATCGGCATTTAACGCTCAACGCTCGTTTGTGGGTAATGCCTCGCACGAATTGCGCAATCCGCTTTCGATTATCCGTGGTCAATTGGAAGTGGCGCTATTGAGACCACGCGAAAAAAAGGAATACATAGAAACGCTGCAATCATTGCTGGAAGACATTAATCACCTTACCATTATTTCAAACAGATTATTATCGTTGGCTCAGGTAAGTGGTGTAGGCTTGATTGACCCGAAAAACGAAATACGCATTGATGATTTATTGCTGGAAGTACGAGATGAATTATTACTTAGTGTTCCTGAATATGTGATAAACATTTCGTTTGAATCTGATTTTGAAAACGAAGACATATTTCTGTTTCATGGCAATGAGCGATTGCTGAGAATTGCTTTTTTCAACTTGATGGAAAATGCCTGCAAATACTCACCCGACCATAGCTGCAAAATAGATATTGGATCCGAAGAAAAAAAAGTTGTAATTCGTTTCAGTGATAAAGGTGTGGGAATTCCCGCAGAAGATTTGAAAAATATTTTTGAACCTTTTTACCGCGCGCGCAATGTGCTCGACCGAAAAGGGCATGGCATCGGCCTCTCTTTAGTTGAAAAAATTGTGAAACTGCACGGAGGATCCATTGTTGTTGATTCAACAGAAAAGAAAGGAAGTGCTTTTACGATGAAGCTGCCGGTGGGATAGAATATAGAATTTAGTCTACTTTTGGCAATACAAAAAATGGAAAAGAAAGACATAGAAGGCTTTTACAACAACTTTTCTGAGGAATATACCAAGCTTGGTTTAAACCGCAGACACAGGTTGATTCTTAAAAAATTAATTGCTGCCGGTTTGCAGAAAAACCACCGCGTGTTAGAGATTGGTTGTGGGGTTGGGCAGGTTACAGGACTTATGTCCGATTATCTTAGTAACGGTATGGTAGTAGCCTGCGATATAAGCCCCGAAGGCATAGAACTGGCAAAAAAAATACACAGTAAACGCGGCAACATTCAGTTCACGGTTTCTGATATGACCGATTTTAAGCACGATGTTACGTTTGATTTCGTGGTGCTACCCGATGTGATTGAACACATACCGGTTGAAAATCACAAAGATTTGTTCCGTGTCATTAAAGAAAACATCAGCATGGATGGCACAGTTGCTATCAACACTCCTACTCCGTTTTATCAGGAATGGCTGCACAAAAAACATCCCGAAGGTTTGCAGATTATTGACCAGCCTATTTATACCAACGATTTGCTGAACAACGTTTATCCCAATGGATTTTACCTTGAACGCTTAGAGAATTATTGCATCCGCCACAAAGAGGCCGACTACCAGTGGATATTGCTAAAGCCATACAAGGCGGTGGAGGATTTTCATAAAATGTCTGCGATTGAAAATGGCATTGAAAGCGTAAAAACAAGACTTCTGTAAGTTGTCATCTTCGAAACCGAAACTACTCTTCATCTACAAAACCCCTTCCTCTTTTGTATTAAAAGACCGCGAGTTACTTGCGCGGAATTTTGAAGTACACTCGTTTTCATTCAACCCCGCCAGTAAATTCTTAACACCTATTGAGCTGCTGAAAGAGTTGATTTTTCTGATGATTCAGGTTTGGAACAGCAAAGCCATTGTGTGTGAATTTGCAGATTATCACACCGTGTTACCCACTCTGATTGGCAAACTGCTTGGCAAACCCTGCTACCTTATTTTGTGTGGTACCGAATGCTATTCGTTTCCATCCATCAACTACGGCAATCACAACAAAAAACTGATGTCGCTGGCAACCTACTTTAGTATTAAGAACGCGAAACACCTTATGCCTGTGCACAAGAGCATGGTATTGAGTAATTATACTTATACTAATTCTGATTATCCGCAACAGGGTTACAAAGCCTTTTGTAAAAATGCGGAAACACCTTTTACAGAAATTAATTACGGATATAACAGTGCTATATATTTTAACAATCAAAAATCAAAAATTAAAAACAGTTTTCTCTCCGTTGCAGTTAATGCAAAGGGTTCTACATTTTACCGCAAAGGAATTGACCTGATTATTGAACTTGCAAAACAATGTCCCGATTACAACTTCACCTTATTGGGCGTGAAGAATGAACTAGACCATCTGCAATTGACAGAAAATATAAAACTGCTGCCACCCGTTCCCCACAGCGAACTGATTAATTATTACAGTCAGCACGAATTTTATTTTCAGCTTTCCATTGCCGAAGGCTTCCCGAATGCACTGTGCGAAGCCATGCTGTGCGAGTGTATTCCCATTGGCTCTGATGTATTCGGAATTCCGGATATTATTGGAGACACCGGATTTATTCTAAAAAAGAAAGAAGTTTCTCTGTTGAAAAACCTGGTAGATTCTGCAATGAAATCTGACAAAATAACCCTTGCTAAAAAAGCCCGCCAAAGAATTATGGAGAATTTTCCGGAGGGAAAAAGGGAAGAGAAATTAGCAGGTGTTATTTCTTAGAGATACTTTCCAGCAACTCCGCAAACCTTCCAGTCAAAGTCCTGCGTGAATAATTATCGATAGCAGCACTCTCCACTCTTAAATTATTCTGCTGATATTTTTCAAAATATTCTTTCAGAATAGTTTTCATTTTGTTCTTATCATCAAACCCTGCCACTATACCTGCGGCAGTTTCTTCCAATGTTTTTGCTGCTTCTCCATCCTGCGGACCAATGCAGATAATGGGACGTTTGGCTGCAAGGTATTCGTAGAACTTGCCCGTCATAATTCCTTTTGCATTGGGCGTATTGTTAAGCAACAACAACAAGACTTGTGTTGACATGGATTTTTTCAGCACTTCGTCATGCGGAAGGTATTCTGTTTTTTCAAGATACTGTTGCAAGCCATATTTGCCAAGGCTTTCCAACACAGCGTGGTCGATTTTGCCTACTAATTTAAGTTGCAGTTTTTCTTTAAAAGCAGGTAATTCGTCACATACTTCTTTCACTGCACTCCAAAATATTTCGTTGTTGCGGTCTTTATTAATAGAACCAATGTGACTAATGGAAAACGTTTTGTCCAACTCAATGTTAGAAAAGGAAAAATCAGAATCATCAAAACCATTTGGAACAATTTCAACCCGCTTTGCTCTAAGCTGCAAAAACTCATCTGCCATTTGCCTGCCAATGGAAGTAACAATGTCTGCATTTTGCAAAACCGTATTTTCCAACTCGCGGTGTTTACGGTCTGCACTTTTCGTCAGCATAAGCTTGTCATAAAAGTCAATATTCGTCCACGGGTCGCGGAAATCAGCGAGCCAGGGAATACCTGTTTTCTGTTTTAAACCCAATGCAATCAAATGCATACTGTGTGGTGGCCCGGTTGAAACAACTGCATCCACAGGATGTGAGCGCAAATATTTTGAGAGATATTCAACTGAAGGCTGAACCCAGTATTTTCGCGCATCGGGAATAAAAAAATTACCCCGAATCCAGACCGCAATTTTTTCTGCCAGTCCGGGTTTCTTTTTCTCCGAAAGAAAACCTGCGTTTATTTTATCGTCCTTTTTCAGCACCAGAAATTTTTTGTAGAAAGAATATGGCTCCCAAATAGGTTGTTTCAACACTTTTACACCTTCCGGAATATCTTTGAGTAAAGAATTATCAAGTGCAGGTGCTTCAGGATTTTCGGGCGTATAAACAACAGGCTCCCAACCATACTCCCGCAAATACTTAACTGTCTTCAGCCAGCGCTGAACGCCTGCTCCTCCAGAAGGCGGCCAGTAGTAGGTAATGATCAGAACAGTTTTTCTATTTTGATTCACCATCTTTCAGTGAAACAAAAGCTGCACCTCCAACTATCAAGAATAAAAATATAGAACCAGCCAACGCAATTTTCTCACCAGTATAATAAGTAGCAGGCTCAAATTTAAATTCCACTTTATGTTCACCTGCAGGAACTCTCATAGTTCGCAAAACGAAGTTGGCTCTAAAGTGCGGTGCTAGCTTACCATCTATATATGCATTCCAACCTTTGTCATAATAAATTTCAGAGAAAACAGCCAGTTGCTCGGAAACGGCCGTTGATTGATAAGTCAGATGGTTCGGTTTGTACTCCGTCAGTTTTATTTGCGCCATTGAATCGGCTTGGGGAGTATAACCGTTCAACTCCTTTTCAAACTGTTTATCAATAATTGCCGTGAATTTAGGTTCAAATTTTCCTAATGCAGTAATTTCCGAATCCGGATTAGCTGCCCAATTAATTTCGTAAACAAACCAAGCATTTCCGAGTGCACCTGGATTTTGCTGAGGCATAGCTGGTCGATTACCCTCGCCCGGCATAATCACATATTTTGTGTTAAGCATGTTCAGCACCTTGATATTGTTCTTACTGATGTGCTGGTCAATCAACTCCTGAAAACGTTTTAGTTTAGCACCGTGATACCCACCAATTGATTTATGAAAATACGAAGTGCTGGCATCGTTAAATGTGTTTGCAGCCAAATTCAATACACGAAAATTCGGGTCTTTATCTTCTAAAATAATCTTATCAGCTTCTGTTGCTGTGAAAGGTTTTTCAGCTTTGTTTTTGTTTACAAAATTGCTTTTGTTCAGGTAACGCAAATCAACGGGCAGCATATCAACAAGCACCAAAACAGCAAACAACGCCATTGCTATTTCTTTCTTTAGTTTATTAAACATGAATAGCCAAAGTATGGCACCCGACAAGAGGATAAAAACAAGTGAGCGCAATGCATCAGTACTCAGTAATGATTTGCGGTCGTCACGGATTGCATCAATAAGCCATTCAGGATAACCCGATCCTGCAAGGCGCTCATCTGCTGCTGCCGTGAAGTCAAAAAACATTCCGGGCATTACTACAAAAAACAGGCAGATACCACCCACAATTGAAAGCGAATAAATCAATTTCTTCTTCAATTGTTCAGCAGGATTTTCTCCTGAAAAAATATTCTTCAGTGCAAGCAACCCCATAACAGGAAAAACAAATTGCGCAATCACCAAGGTCATGGAAACCGCACGGAACTTATTATAGCCCGGGAAATACGAAAAGAAAAAATCAGTAACCGCAGGAAAATTCCTTCCCCACGAAAGCACAATCGAAAGAATTGCAGCTGCCAGCAACCACCATTTATCATTTCCTTTTATGGTAAATAATCCCAACACAAACAGAAAACAAATTATTGCTCCCAAATAAACCGGACCTGATGTAAAAGGCTGATCGCCCCAATAAAGCGGAAGGTTTTTGATAACTCCAACCGCCTGACTTTTAGGAAACTTATTATCCATCAATGCTTGATAGGTTTCTGATTTTGTAGATAATTCACCATTGGAAGCGCCACCATAAAAATTAGGGATTAACAATGTCATAGTTTCGCCAACTCCATAGCTCCAGTCAGTTGCGTATTTCTGTGAAAGACCTTCTTTACCCGCTGCCAATTCAGAACTCAAATCTGATTTTCCGCGCATGGTGTATTGACCATACTCATAAGTTGCCCATAAGTTGGTGATGTTAGGCAGAAGCGCAATCACTGCTGCAATAATCAACACACCTGTTGCTTTCAAAAAGGCAGGGAGTGTTTTTTCTATCACTGCATAAAACAGTTTCACTGCCCCCAGCAGCAAAACAGTGAGCAATAAATAGTAGGTGATTTGTAAGTGATTTGTTGAAATCTGTAAAGCAAGAAACAGCGCAGTAAGTGCAGCACCCAACAATATCCTTCCACGATAAGCCAATAAAATAGAGCCAATAACAGGAGCCATGTATGCCATGGCATGAACTTTTGAATTATGTCCGGCCTCAATGATAATAACTGAATACGATGCGAGCGCAAATGCAAATCCCCCTGCAATCGCAAGTCGCCAATCCACATTCAGCATGATGAGCAGAAAATAAAAACCCAACATCAGCAAGAATAAATAATTAGCAGGGCGCGGCAAACCCAATTCCAAAGCACTACCCACATATTTCACCAGGTTATTTGGATACAAAACCGAAATCTGATAAGCAGGCATTCCGCCAAACATGGAGTTGGTCCATAATGCTTCCTCGCCTGTCTTCTCACGGAAATCCTTCAACT
>SXHM01000102.1 GCA_005773695.1 Bacteroidota bacterium | reverse complement strand
GTTGCTTATCAGCTGGAGCTATTCACAAAAAAAGGCCCCACTGCCTTAGTAGAAATTGTTCACGAAAATTACTCAGAGGGCTGTGAGCTACCCGTAAAATCAGAAACCGAAAAGTTGTTGAGTAAACTTAAACAAGTTGCTACCGGAACTCCCGCTCCGGAGTTGCTGATTAACGATATTAACTACCAACCCTTAAGCCTGAAAAATACTTTGAAGGGCAAGTTAGGAATGGTTTATTTCTGGTCATCAACCTGTCCGCATTGTATGGAACACACACCCAAGGTTTATGAGGTTTACAATAAGTACAAAAGCAAAGGATTTGAAGTTTATTCAGTTTCGCTCGACAGTGATTATTCGGCATGGCTAAAAGCCATTCAGGATATGAAAATTGAATGGATAAATGTAAGCGAACTTAAAGGTTGGAACTCTGAATGTATCAATACATTTGCGTTGGAACGCACACCTTCTATATTTCTGGTTGACAAAGCTGGAAATATTCTGGACAAGAATTTCGGGCCGGCAGAACTGGAAGAGAAATTGAAAAAATACCTGCAATAAGTAATCTCTCATTCTGAAATTGTTTCATGTATTAAAAGATGCTGAAAAAAGTTCAGTATGATGAATAGCAATCATGACTCGCATAGGATTACTTTCTGACACCCATGGTTTTTTAGATGAGGCCGTTTACCGCTACTTCGAAGAATGTGATGAAGTGTGGCATGCAGGAGATATCGGCACATTTGAAGTATCAGATAAACTTTCCGCTTTCAAACCCTATAAAGCCGTTTACGGAAACATTGACGGAACAGAACTGAGGAAAATGCACCCAGCTGTTTTAAATTTTAAATGCGAACAAACCGATGTGCTTATCATTCACATTGGCGGCTCTCCCGGAAAATATGCGCCCGAGGCACGAAAAGAAATTATTGACGCAAAACCCAAACTCTTTATCTGCGGACATTCGCATATTCTGAAAGTAATGTTTGATAAGAACTATAATCTTCTGCACATGAATCCGGGAGCTGCAGGCAATCATGGTTTTCATAAAGTGAAAACACTGCTGCGCTTTACTATTGAAGGCACTCAGATAAAAGATCTGGAAGCAATTGAAATCGGGAAACGTGGTTAGATAATCAGAGCCAGTAAATAGGATCCGAAGACCAATACTCCAATAATGGCAGCCATGAGCGCAGCAAATAAAACAGCACCTGCCGCAAGGTCTTTTATTTTCCCGGCCAGTTCGTTGTATTCAGGCGAAACAAAATCTACCAGGAACTCAATGGCGGTGTTCAGCATTTCAGTAATCATTACCACCGCAATTGCTAAAACTATTAATACCCATTCGGTTTTAGAAATACCGAAAAATAACCCCGCAGCAATTACAGAGAATGCTGCAACTAAATGAAGCCATGAGTTATGTTGCGTTGTGAAAAATAGTTTTAACCCTTTGAAAGCATACCTGAAGCTGTTGGCTCTTGCCAGTGGCGAGAAGGGTTTGCTTTCGTTGTTTTTCACTTGACAAAAGTAAAAATTAAAATTTTGCAACTTGTAAAGAATAATTCTGTAATATTGCAGCCCCAAAGAAAAAACGACTAAAAATTCAGAGCACATGGAATTCATTAAAAATATTGAAAAACAGTTAAATACAAAGGCCGAAACTCCTAAATTTAAATCAGGTGATACCGTAACTGTTCACTATAAAATTAAAGAGGGAACTAAAGAGCGTATTCAATTATTCCAAGGTGTTGTTCTGCAACGCAAAGGAAATGGTGCTACTGAAACTTTCACCGTTCGTAAAATTTCCGGTGGAGTGGGAGTAGAGCGTATTTTTCCTTTAAACTCACCAAATATTGCAAAAGTAGATGTAAACAAACAAGGTATTGTTCGCAGAGCACGTTTATACTACCTGCGCGGTAAAGTTGGTAAAGGAGCACGTATCCTTGAGAAAAAACAATTTGCTAAAGCTGCGGAAGCAACACCTGCTGTAGCTTAATACTGTAAAATAAGATTATATGAAAAATGTCCTGCAGAAATGCGGGACATTTTTGTTAGTAACAATGGGTTTAAAAAGTCTATATACCGCCTAGGGCGGAGAGATTTATAACGGGTGAACCCGTTTTATCAGGCGCAACTTGTGGCTGTATTTTTTTGTGTCTTGATTAAAGATGCCCTGATGATCCAGTTTGTCAATCCTTACTTTTCCTGAGGCGTGAATAATCTTTCCTTGTGACAGAACAATTCCGGTATGTACAATTTTCCCTTCTTCGTTATCAAAAAAGGCTAAGTCACCCGTTTGTGCTTCTTCTACAAAACTTAGTGTGGTGCCCTCCTCTGCTTGCTGGTATGCATCGCGTTTAAGCTGTATGCCTGCCATTTTAAATACTACCTGAGTAAATCCTGAGCAATCGATGCCAAACACTGAGCGTCCGCCCCAGAGGTAAGGTGCGTTAAGGAAAACTGTAGCATATTCCGATACAAGCGCAGGAATACTTTCGCTTAATGGATGCGTTATTTCTCCGTCAAATGAAAACTCTTCATCGCCTATATATAATTTTCCGTGTTCGTAGGCGGGCAGGGTACTCCCTGCTATTACAGGTGTTAAACTTTTGTCGCTTGTTTTGGTAACCAGGTCAACCAGGTCGGCCGAGCAGGTAACAGGAAAAGCACTTTGTTTTTTATATTGTTCTTCTGAAAGTGGAAGGTATTGCTTCTCGTCAATCCAGCATTCGTATCCATCAAGTGTGATGCGAATTTGTAGCCATTTGCCTTCCTGTTTCAGGATTTCAAATGTTTCGCCAAAAAGCAATTGGGTAACCATTTCGCTTTTGTCCGAAGACTCAAAGCGGCAGGGTATAACTCCTAAATGGCAGATACCGAACATGTCTGTTAGTTTAGATTTTCAATTACCAATGCTGATGCTCCACCGCCACCATTGCAAATGCCTGCAGCACCAAGTTTACCGTTGTTCTGTTTTAGCACATTAATAAGCGTTACAATAATACGTGCTCCTGATGAGCCCAGCGGATGACCTAATGAAACGGCACCGCCATTCACGTTTACTTTTGCAGCATCTAAGTTCATTTCTTTATTGTTAGCCAAAGCTACAACAGAAAATGCTTCGTTCAGTTCGAAAAAATCAATGTCGGTAGTTTTTAAACCTGCTTTATCCAATGCTTTGGGCAATGCTTTAGAAGGCGCAGTGGTAAACCATTCAGGAGCGTGTGCTGCATCTGCATAGCTTACAATTTTTGCCAAAGGTTTTAATCCCAGTTTTTCTGCTTTTGCTTTGCTCATTAGGACCAGTGCAGATGCACCGTCATTAAGTGTGGAAGCGTTAGCAGCTGTAACTGTTCCGTCTTTTTGGAAAACAGGTTTCAGTGTTGGTATTTTTTCAAGGTTTACGTTTTTGTATTCTTCGTCTTCCTTTATCATTACTACGTTTCCTTTGCGGTCTTTAATTTCAACAGGAGCAATTTCGTCATTGAATTTTCCGGCTGCCCATGCTGCTGCAGAGCGTTTGTATGAATTTACTGCATACTCATCCTGCGCCTCGCGAGTAAAGCCGCATTCTTTGGCACAAAGCTCGGCTGCAACGCCCATGTGGTATTGATTATAAACATCCGTCAGTCCGTCAAACACTAATCCATCAACTAATTTACCATCACCCAAACGGTATCCGTTACGAGCACTTGGTAAGTAATAAGGTACGCTGCTCATGTTTTCCATTCCGCCTGCCAACACTACTTCATTATCGCCAAGCGCAATGCTTTGTGCAGCCAGCATTATTGATTTCATGCCCGATGCACATACTTTGTTAACCGTAGTGCAAGGCACAGTGTTAGGTAAACCTGCAAACAATGCTGCCTGACGTGCAGGCGCCTGTCCCAATGCTGCCTGCAACACATTGCCCATAAATACTTCCTGAACATCTTCAGGTTTTATTCCTGCTTTTTCTACTGCTGCTTTTATGGCAGCTGCTCCCAATCTTGTTGCCGAAACTGATGATAAAGCTCCATTGAAACTACCCATTGGCGTGCGCACTGCTGATACTATATATACTTCCTGCATAATGTT
>SXHM01000101.1 GCA_005773695.1 Bacteroidota bacterium | reverse complement strand
GGCATCCTATCCACTTGCATGGGTTTGATTTTAGACTGATAAATGGCCAAGGGAAAAACGCTCCCCTCAAAAATATAATCGACATCATGCCTATGGAAACAGATACCATCGAATTTCTGGCCAACGAAGAAGGAGATTGGTTTTTTCATTGCCACATCCTTTATCATATGATGTCTGGTATGAACAGGGTTTTTGCAGTTGATGACTATCAAAATCCATACTTGCCTAACAAAAAACAAGCTTACAATAAATTGCAGAGAGAAAGCAATATGCCTCACTTTATGGCACAGAACGATTTTGCAACCAATGGTAACGATGGAGAAGCAATGCTACAAAATGCAAGATGGTCTTTAGGGACAGAATGGCGTTTAGGCTACAATGATATGCACGGTTATGAAGTAGAAACACATTTAGGAAGATACATCGGAAAAATGCAATGGTTTATGCCGTTTATAGGTTTCGACTGGCGTTATCGTAAAATGGGAATGGATGAGCACGAAACCAATTTATTCGGACAGAAGAATGAAAAAGATACACGCAGAGCAGTTAGTTTAGGTTTTATGTACACCCTACCAATGCTCGTAAACTTTCAGGCAGAAGTATA
The DNA here is from genome assembly GCA_005773695.1 of Bacteroidota bacterium. The sequence continues at coordinate 9,872 of SXHM01000101.1, read as the reverse complement.
TCACGATGGGATTGTTCGTTTATCGTTGATGCGTGAAGACATCCCTGTTTCAAAAAGATTAAGAGCTGGCTTTATGGTCAATACCGATATGGAATATATGGCAGAATTAAAATATATTATCAATAAAAATATTGGCATTCGTACACATTATGACAGTGATATGGGATTGGGCGTAGGAGTGAGTTTGAATTATTAAAATAACGTCGAAACAAAAGGCTAAAAACTAACTCAAGGAACCGAAAGCTTTTTTCAATCTTTGAGCTGCCTCAGCTATTTATCTCAACATTAAAATAATACACGAGAATGATAGAGCTAATAAAAACAATACCCGCATTTCCTGTTCGAAAAATTGACAAAGCAGTTGATTTTTACGAAGCCAAATTCGGTTTTACTTGCCGGCATCAAGAAAAACACTTTGCAATTTTAGTTCGTGACAATATAGAACTCCATTTGTGGGCTTCTTGTAATTACAATTGGAAATGGAAAAGCATTTTTCTATTTCTAAAACCGATTAGTAGCGGGGCAGAAAGCTTTTTAGCAGGAACACACAGTTGCAGAATTGAAGTAAAGGGAGTTGAAGAGCTGTATAAGGAGCTAAAAGAAAAAGAGGTACTTCACAATGAAAAAACAGAGATAGAAAGTACCTATTATGGCACAAAAGAATTTGCAGCATTAGACTTATACGGAAATCTTTTATCCTTTTATGAAAATGTATAAAAAGATGTTTTTGTATTTTAGTATTTGCTTAAATAAACAATTTGTTTATCTTTGTATTTATGGATAATCTTTCTTGTATAAGGCAGCAGGCGGACGTTAAGCAGATAATGCGTTGCAAAGACCGGATTAGTGAAATCAAAGGGACAGTTGATTATTTATCCAGCGGACTTGAGTTAGCGGGTAACAATGTAAGACTGAAAATACTTTTCCTTCTTTATGAAGAAAAGCAACTTTGTGTTTGCGACCTAAGCGATATTCTCGGTATGACCATTTCGGCAGTTTCTCAGCACTTGCGAAAACTCAAAGACAGAAAACTCATTGAAACGGAAAGACAAGCGCAAACTATTTTCTATTCGTTGGCAAAAGAGTATGAAAAAATGCTCAAACCTTTTTTCAAAATCCTTAACGAAAACAAAATTTTGGAAGCAATATGAAAACAGAAAAAAAATTAATCGGTGCAGGACTTTTGACAGCAATTGCTTCGTCTTTGTGCTGTATTACGCCAATTTTGGCTATAGTTGCGGGTTCAAGCGGAATTGCTTCTACCTTTTCGTGGCTCGAACCTTTTCGACCTTATTTTATTGGTATGACTGTTTTAGTTCTTGGCTTTGCTTGGTATCAAAAACTGAAACCTCAAAAACAAAGTGACTGCAATTGTGAAACAAATCAAAAACCAAATTTTATGCAAACGAAATCATTTTTAGGAATTATTACCGCTATGTCAGTTCTGCTTTTATCATTTCCGAGTTATGCTCACATCTTTATTCCGAAGACAAAAAGCGTGTCAATTGTAACCTCGACTTCTAAAATTCAAAAAGTTGAATTTACTATTAAAGGAATGACTTGTTCTGGTTGTGAACATCACGTAAAGACAGAAATTAACAAACTAAAAGGCATTGTTGAAGTTGTTGTTTCTTACGAAAACGGTAATGCAATTGTAAAGTTTGACAACAAACAAACTACCATCGAGCAAATCGAAAAAGCTATCAACTCGACTGGTTACAAGTCAATAAAAAGAAAAATTATTTTATAATGGACACTATTTTAATATCAGAAATCACTTGTCCAAATTGTGGACATAAAAAATCCGAAGAAATGCCAACCGATGCTTGTCAATTTTTCTATCAGTGTGAGAGTTGCAAAACAACTCTAAAACCTATAAAGGGAGATTGTTGCGTGTTTTGTAGTTACGGTACAGTAAAGTGCCCACCTATTCAAGAGGGAAATGCCTGTTGTAAATAAATGAAAATAGGTAAAATTTAGCTTCAATATTTATAAGTGTCTATATAAAGTTAAATATAATTTACGGTCAATGAGGCTATTGCATTGTTCATTAACACATAAGTTTTGATAATGAAATATGATAAAATACTCGGTTTACTGAACCGACTGTTATATGTAAATATTGTATGTGAGGAACAATAAAAGGTTTAGGTGTTCTATAACCCCTTCTGAACATTTCAAAGTAACTGAATGGATAAATTTTATAATGGAACATTGTGTAAACTGGAAACTGCAATCAACGAGTTGGAGATTGAAGCAGATTATTCCATACATCGTATAGAGGCTGCTATACACCTAATTGTAGAATGTCTATTAGAAGTAAAAGAATACGTTTTAAAAAATGGGTTTAAAAATATTGAAGAGGAAATCCAGTTTTTCAAACATCAAAAACCTGTCATTGTTGCAAAGCTTATTTACTATAATACAGTTTATAAAATCGAAACAAAAAAACCTAATGGAACTAAGGCAACCAGAAAACACCTCAATGAAGAATTGAGAAAGCTCAAAAGATATTTTGACAACAATCTTGAATTTTACAAATACTATCGTACCAATAACTCTTTTATTGATGACAAGCTATTTATTCGGGGCAAACACGATATTAAATTGAGTTTGGATACCATTTATTTTGAAACCGACCATCGTTTTTCCACTTCCCACGATTATAAGGTGGCAAAGATTATTGCCAACGACCTGATACAAGTTTATATTGAAGACCAACTGAATAACAACAATCAGAAGAAGTCGTCTGATAAATCCTCATTAAATTGGACAGAAAGCAAAACAGCATTAACCGAATTGATTTACGCACTGCATTCGCAGGGTACATTTGGCAATGCAGATATAATAGCCATTGCCAAAACATTTGAAAGTACATTCAATATTAGTTTGGGCGATTTCTATCATACGTTTATGGAACTTAAAGCCCGAAAAATAAACCGAACCAAATTCCTTGACAGCTTGCGTGATGCCTTGATTAAGAAAATGGATGAAGAGGACGAAATGTAGGAGCATTTTTATAATACCCCACGGGGTAAATGAATACCTTTAGTCCGTACAATACTCTCCGAAATATTTGGAGTTTCTTTTTGTTTTTCAGTTTGTTCCGCAGGTTCCTCTTTGGGTTCAGGCGTGATAGACAACTGTATCTTTCGTTCAACGGCAGCCAGTTCCGATTTGAGTTCACTCAATCGGTTTTCCTTAGACCACGTTCCATTAACCACTTCCCGAAGAACGGGTAAATCCTTTTGTATTTCCACAATTTTCTTTTGCTCCAGCTGTATATAGCCTGGCAACTTCTCCAGTGCATTAAGGAAGTTCGTAGCAGCCAGCTTTTCATCTTTGGCGATGATACCGTTGTTGTAGGTGTATTTGATATTGCCCTCGCCCTGCACCAAAAAGCGGTTTACCCTTATATCCACGCCCTCTTTTTCGGACATTTCGGTTTTTACTAAGAGCGTAAATCCGTACAACGTACCGATTTCTTCATACTGACCTCCAGTGCGGGCTTTGTCCGCAAGCTGGTTGAGCTTTGCACCGATTTGTTTAATATCCGCATTGGGCGGTAAGCCGTCCAATTGCAGAGGATTTGCGATTGTGCCGTCCGAACGTTTTTGGATACGCCCTTGCAGATTATTCCAATCAAGGCTCATACGGTCAAAGCGGGATTGAGCTTTATCAAGTTCAGCCGTATAGTCTTCCAATTTGTACTTCGCACTATACTTTGAACGGTTAAACGCCTGTTTTTCACTTTCCAATCCTGCAATCTGTTTTTCTAATTTGGCTTTATCCAAAAGGTCGGTATTTCCCGAAAGGATAGCTACATATTCCGAAAAGTTCATTCCCGATTTTTCGTCCATACTGCACTCATCAATGGTTCGTTTGCCGAGATTGTTATTTTTTAATTGGTCTATAAATAGCTGTTTATTGTATAGCAGGTTGAACTTGTAGCTATCTAATGATTTTTCTACGGCATAGATAATCACATCTACTTTGTTCTCTGCAAAGAACTTGGCAATTTCATTGCCTTTACGAACAGCTCTGCCATCCCTTTGGGCAAGGTCGCTTGGTCGCCACGGCGTATCCAGATGATGAACAGCAACGGCTCTTTTCTGTGCATTGACGCCTGTACCCAACATACTCGTTGAACCGAACAGCACACGGATTTTTCCCTCGTTCATACCTTTGATAAGCTCTTTGCGTTGCTTATCATTTTTAGCCTCTTGTATAAACCGTACTTCGTGTGCAGGGATGCCATCGTCTTCCACGAGCTTGCGTTTGATTTCGGAGTACACATTCCATTCGCCCGGCTTGTAGGTTCCCAAATCGGAGAAAACAAACTGCGTTCCTTTTTGTGCATTGTATCGGTTGTAATATTTGGCAATATTTGCCGCACAATGCGAAGCCTTATTGTCTGGGTGGTCATCATATATACCGCTTACCATACGCATATCAAGCGACATCTTACGGGCATAGTCCGTAGCGATAAGCATCTTTGCTTTTTCTTCCGATGGAGATAAAGGTGCTCTTCCCAACAAAGTGGCATCCCCCGATTTGGCGAACTGCATCAGACTTTGGATAAACGCTTCCTGGTCAGGTGTGGGCGGTATATTATAAAGAACCTCGTTCTTGTTGGGGCGGTCAATACCTATATCTTTTGCCGTTCGGTAATCCGTGATTTCAGAATAGAATTGGGCAAGCTCCGGTACTTTGATAAAGTATCGGAAACGTTCTTTTGCCACGATATTATTAGCAACCGAAAACTCGTAATCGGTCGTTTTCCTTGCATAAATGGCTGCCCAGGCATCAAAAGAGTGAATACCCTGTTTTTCCATTGCCCTTGGTCGCAGGTATTTGAACAGCAGATACAATTCCGTCAGCGAATTACTGATAGTTGTACCCGAAAGGAAAGTTGCTCCCATATCCGCATTGATGCGTTCCTGAATGGTGCGGATAGCAAACAAAAGGTTGATTGCCTTTTGGCTTCCGTCCACATTACCTAATCCAGCAACTCTGGAATGTCTTGTGTTAAACATCAAGTTTTTGAATTGATGGCTTTCGTCCACAAACAAATGGTCAATGCCCATCATCTTAAAATCCACTACGTCATCTTTGCGATTTTCAATATCGTGTTGCAGGGTTTTGAGTTTAACTTCGAGGTTTTCTTTCCGCTTGATTACTCCAGCAAGCATACCTCTCGTCACTTCCTTGCCTTGTGATTGTAGTGCATCGAGGTTTCGTTCTACACTATCCAATTCGATTTGGAGAATTTCCTTTTGTATTTCGGGCGATTGCGGTATCATCCCAAATTGGTCGTGTGTGAGGATTACGCAATCCCAATCATTGTTTTTAATATCCCCGAAAATCCTCATCCGCTTTTGAGGTGTAAAATCCTCTTTGCCTGGAAACAGAATTTTAGAGTGTGGATAGGCAGTGCGGTAGGCTTCGGCAATTTCGTGAACATTGCTTTTCAGCCCGATAATCATAGGTTTATGGGCTAAGCCCAAACGCTTCATTTCCTGTGCTGCGGTACACATTACCAACGTTTTTCCTGCACCTACTTCGTGGTCGCAGATAGCACCATTGTTCAGTTTTATCATCCAAACGGTGTCTTTTTGGCTGGAATACAAATCTTCAATTCCGAGCTCTTTGCGGTCTAAGCCGGGAAAGTCTTGATGAGTTCCGTCGTAATTCGGACGGACAAAGCAGTTAAACGTGTCGTTGTATTTGTCGGTAAGCCTTGTTTTAAATTCATCATTTTGGGCATGAAGCCAGTCTGTAAAAGCGGTACGGATTTCATCAATCTTGGTATTCGTCATTTGTATGGCTTCCATATCCCGTACCTTGACCTCTTGATCGCCAACCATCACTTTTTTGGTAATATCAGGCGTAGTATTGACAAGGGCGTGTTTGAGCAGGGCAATCCCGTCAAACGTCCGGCTTTCAGCTTTTACGGCGTATTTATCCCATATATGAACATTCTTTTGTTTACAGCTTACAGAAAAATCATCAGAACTCTCCGAGTAATGAATGTTCACCTCCGTATCAAAAAGATGTGAAGCAAACCGGCCATAAATACCAGTGGGTATCCAACGCTCGCCGAGGTTAAAATCCAGTTCTTCAAACTCAATTCGTCTTGGTCGGGCTTCTTCCAAAACGGTAAGGCTTGCTTTAGCCTGTGCATCATCGGGATTACTTTCGAGATATGCTTTGACTTCCTGGGCTTTTTCCACTACGTTACCAGCAACCCATCGCTCGGATATTTCATATTCCTTTTGTAATGGATTGTAGAAGATACGACCGTGTAAGGCTTCTTTCAAAGCGTCGTCATTCATACCGCTGATTTCGGACATATAATACAAATCCACGCTACCGTATTTATTCAAAGAAGCCGCTAAAGCTTCTTCTGGATTGTCCGTTGCTATGGTTAAGGTAGAAAAACTTACAGGACGGCTGAATATATCCGCTTTGTGTATCACGCCACCAACGACACGCTCCAGATAAGGGATTTCGTTGCCGGAACTATCCGTTTTAATGAGCTTGATATTATCGGCACTGCTGAGGTTGCCGTATCTTTTAACAAAGGCATCGTATAAACGGTTAAGGTTTTCCCTTTCTTCCTTGTATTCGGTTTGAAATTTTGCTTCTTTGTTGTAAAGCTCTTGGTAAACATCACGTAGAGCAATGTACGCTTCGGCTCTTGCTTTCTGTAAGGTTGGTAAAGCTAAAGGGTGGAAAATTGCCGTACCGTCTGATATATCTACATCTTGCAGATGACCGACCCAACCATTATCCACAACAAGGCAATCGTTACGGTGGTACGATTGCAGTTCGCCACTATAAGGAGCAGGTTCGGGAATGGTATTGGGAACGGCTGGCTTATCAGCTTGGCCATTCCCGTTTATTCCCGAAAACAGGTCGCCGATGGCTTCTTGTTTTTTACCGTTGGTTGATGTGCTTTCGTTGGTAGTTCTATTGGTAATCGGAGGCGTATAAGGTTGCTGCATCGCACTGAACAAGTCGGTCTGGCGATTTATTGCGCCTCTTCTTTTATTGGTGCTTTGCCTTTTAACTTGTGTCGTTCTTTTAGTCGGAGCAGCAACCATTACAGGCTCGTCCACATTTTCAGACAGGTCAAAAATGCTTAACTGTTTTAATTCCTGCGGGCTTTCCCGATTGATTATCGGTGCAGATAGAGGTTGTATTTCGGGTAGAACGTTTACAGGTGGAGGTGTAACCTTTGGTTCAACTGGAATTTGGATAACTGGCTCATCGTTCCGTTCGCCTTTGTATAAATTCAAATTCAGATGCTCGCCAAAATCTTCTGAAAGCATTTGTTTGAGGTCTTTAGCAATTCCCTCAACCCCGTCTTTGTGCGTATAAATTAGTGCAGGTTGTCCGTAAGGGTCGGTATCTAATTTGCGGTCAGTATGTACAATTCTTGTGCTGTCCTGAAAGAGCGCATTGCCCGGAGTATTGTATTCTGTTTGCCTGCTTTGGCAAAACAGATCTTCCCTTTCGGTCAGACCTTGTTTTGCCGTATTCTTTTGCAGGATAATCAAATCACTACCAACCTCAGTACCTGCATATTCCGTAAACAGGTTATTGGGTAATCGGACAACCGAAATCAAATTATTATCCTGCATCAACGCCCTGCGTATCGGCTCGTTCTTCGGGCTATTCAGAATGCCCTGTGAAGTAATGTAAGTCAGCAAGCCGCCCTCACGGAGCATATCAGTACCTTTTAGAAAAAAGTAATTGTGTATACTTCTGGCTGCCTGTACTTTTGCTGTGTCTTTGCTCCGGGAATAGGAAAGGTCAAATATGGAAGTATCGCCGAATGGAATGTTACTTGCTACAACATCATAGCTATTTTGTTCCTTTTCGGGAATTTCCTCAAAACCGCTTATACGAATATTACTTTTCGGATAAAGATGTTTTAAAACTTTACCGGTGAGCAGATCCTTTTCATAAGCGGTAACATTTACCAATTGATTTTCCGAAAAGGACTGTACGAATGAGCCAATCCCTGCTGATGGTTCAAGGAATTTATCAATGTTCAGACCGCTGCCACGCAAGGTTGCGGAAATCGTGTCAATGACCTGTGGCGGTGTATAAAAAGCCGTAAGCACAGAACTTTTCATACTATCTACATATTTGCGGTACTGCTTATCGTCTGCTGAATTTTCTTTGAGTAGTTGGTGGAGCTCCTGCGTAACTGGGAAAAGGTCGTGTTCCGTTTTTCTCCAATGATTGATGTCTATATCATTTGCAATAGGGTTCAATACGAATTTAAGACCGCCAAATCCGCTGTATTGCATCATTAGCAGTCTTTCGCCTACGGTGGCTTGCCGTTTCTCCTTTTCCAGTTTAAAAGCAATCCGAAGGGCATCAATGTTCTGTAGGAGATGTTGCTTTTTACTGAAGCCCATTTTCCTGTATCCATATTGCGATACTTCCTGTCAGTTCAGTATAGAGCAGGTCGAAGTCTGTGTTATAAGCGAAGTCATCTGTTAATTGATAGCCAGCGAAAATCGGCTCACAAATCGGGAACATTTTTAGGGCAAATGGTCGCAGTTCCTCCTCAGCCATTAAGGTATCAAACTCATTGCATACCACTTGGAAAACAGTGTCGAATTTGGAGAAATACAATCCTTCAAAAAGAATGTAATTGGCTATTTCATTACATTTTTCAATGGTATTTCCTGATTGAAAAGCACCTTCGTAAGCGTTGGTAGCCCACGAAGAACGTTGCTCAATAAACTTTTGGTCATTGGCTTTTTCGGGGAAGCTGGTGTTTAATAATTCTTGCAGTCGTAACCTGAAATACGAAAGGTCTTTTTGTTGTGTATTCATACTATAAGTTTGTTTAGAATTTTACTTGAAACTCAAAATTATAGGAGTAGATAAGCCCCTTTGCAGAAGTGGTATGATTTGGCTTTAAGAGGTAGGGTTTGTCGTAAACATTATTGGTTAAGCAACAGAATAGAGATTGGTTTTGATTAAATTTGACACTTAAATAATACGGGAAAGAAATATGGCTAACAAGGATTTTGAGAATAAGAAACCAAGAAATATTGAAGAATATATAAACCTTGCAAATGATATATCTGACTACCGGAACAGATTGAAAGCAATAGATTTGCTTTCAAAGTACAAATGCTTTGAAAGCAAAAGGGAATTGTATCGTTTGATGAAAACGGATAGGATATTTGAAGTTAAGGAGCAAGCCTTTAGGGTATTGCAAAATTTTGGCGAAGATGTTAGATTGACCAAAAAATAGAAAGGAAAGCCAGTTAAAACTATAAATGATAAACTTTTGATTTTGCACAATTCGTTTAATGGCGACCCTTATACAATAACAGATTTCAAGATAAAGTTTAAAGATTTATATCCCTACGTTTATGACATTTATAATTATGAAAAGAAATCAAAGTTTGACAGTTTTATAACAAGCTCCATTAATACATTTGCAAAAAAGAAAATAAAGCACAATTATTCCATCAATATCAGTTTTGATGCTCCTGGCATTTCAATTTCTCGGGAAGTATTTGAAATGGAGTATAAAGAAAGTTCAGATACAAATGATGAGTTAGTGATTGAGAATGATACAGTAACAATAAAGTGCAATAGAACTGCAAAAATCAATCTCATAAATATTGTTTTTTCAGAAAGCAGTTCTATTCATAATCAGATTACAAAATCTCTGATTTACTATTACATCCGAGTAAACCGCTTCGTTCCTATAAAGAATATCTCCATTAATAGAATAAAGCAAACAGGAGAAGAAACAATACTTTCTCTACCAACTTCAAAAATTGATATAGAGCAAATATTGAACGATAAATTTTCAGGTATTGATATTTCAATTG
>SXHM01000100.1 GCA_005773695.1 Bacteroidota bacterium | reverse complement strand
CTACACCGTTTTCACCGGTTTCAGGTGAGGCTTTTCAAACTGTTTTCGGGCAGTCGCTTTGGATAATTATCGGAAGCATCACTGCTTTTCTTACTTCACAATTAGTGGATGTTTCTGTTTTCTGGGCACTAAGAAATAAAACAGGAAAGAAAATGATTTGGCTGCGTGCAACAGGTTCAACGGTAGTTTCACAACTGCTTGATACGTTTATTGTACAAGGAATTGCTTTTGTAATACCAGGAGTGTGGACAGTAGATGAATACCTTAAAAATGCTTCAGCCGGTTATGTTTTTAAGTTGGGAGTTGCCGTTGCAATTACACCGCTTATTTATCTGCTACACTTTTTGATTGACCGCTACATAGGTGAAAAGGAAAGTGAAAAGCTGATCAAGAACACAGCGGAAGAAGCATTACATCACAAAGTTGGAGACTGATTTTAAAACTGCGCGATTACCCATTCGGTAATTTTAAAGAAAACCATAAAGGTCATTATACCTGAAACAATCAGTTTTACAGCCATTCCTGCCATGGTTCCGATAAATGTCCCCAGCCCCGATCCTACTGAATCCGAAAGTTTTCTCCCGCCAACCACATCGCCCAAGATGGCGCCAATAAGTAATCCGGCTATCATGCCCACAGGTGTAAGTAAAGTTCCGACAAGCATTCCGATAATGCTTCCGTAAATACCTTGTTTAGTTGCACCAAAAACCTTCGCGCCCCAGACCGGGATAACATAATCAAGAATAGTAACTATAATAGTTATAACAGCAAATACAATTAGCGTAGTAGTTCCGAAATGTTTCCATGCCCACTGCACCAGCAGCAGACCAATATAGCTTAAGGGCGGACCTGGAATGGCCGGTAATATACAACCCAGCAAACCGGCAAATAATAACAGGATGGCAAGAATAATTAAGACAACTTCCATTGTTCAGATTTTTATCAAATGTCGGTGAAAACAATATGTATTCAAAATGATTCAGTTCATTAATACTATTTTTGGCAGCCTTCTGTATGCAAAAGAAATTTCTTTCCAATCTTATTCTACTTGTTTTCCTCAACCTGCTGGTAAAGCCTTTCTGGATTTTTTTGGAAATAAATGTTCAGAATACAACAGGCACCGAGCAATACGGAATGTATTTCGCATTGCTTAATCTTTCGCTGATAATAAATTTCCTGCTTGACCTTGGCATTACCAATTATAATAACCGAAACATATCGCAGAATCATCATCTGCTGCAAAAGCATTTGTCGGGAATTATTTTGCTGCGCTTTCTTTTAGCTGCGGCATATTTTGTGATTGTGATGGCAATCGGATTAATATTGGGATATTCAAAATATCAGCTTTTCGGATTGATGCTTTTGGGATTTAACCAGTTTCTGATTGCCTTTACCCAATACCTTCGGAGCAATATTTCAGGCTTACACCTTTTTAAAACCGATAGCCTTTTATCGGTTACAGACAGGCTACTGATGATTGTCTTTGTATGTGCTTTACTATGGGGGAATTTAACAGCTGAGAAATTCCGAATAGAATGGTTTGTATATGCACAGACTGCCGCATACCTTATTACTACATTTATTGCATTTGCCGTTGTTCTCCAGAAATCAGGCAAACTGGAACTCAACTGGAATACTTCATTTTTCAAAGCAATATTAAAACAAAGTTTTCCTTACGCCCTGCTTATACTCTTAATGTTTATTTATACCCGCAGCGATGCCATTTTATTGGAACGCATGTTGAAAGAAGGTGAAAAAGAAAGCGGAATTTATGCACAGGCCTTTCGTTTGTTAGATGTGGTGAACATGTTTGGGTTTCTTTTTGCGGGTCTCTTGCTTCCTTTGTTTTCAAAAATGCTTAAGAATAATGAATCGGTAAAAGAGCTTACCGGATTATCCTTTCGCTTAATTATGACACCGGCAATTGCCATTGTGATCACTTGTCTGTTTTTTAACTTCGATATTATGCAATTGCTTTATAAAGAGCACACCGAAATTTCTGCAAAGTTGCTGCCTGTGTTAATAGCATCCATCATTCCAATTTGTTCAGGTTTTGTGATTGGAACATTATTAACAGCGCATGGAAAACTGGATGAATTGAACCGTATTGCTATGATGGCAGTGGGAATAAATATCATTCTCAATCTTCAATTGATTCCTGATTACAAGGCACAGGGAGCAGCTACTTCGGCATTAATAACACAACTATTTAATGCAGTTTTCCAGATTATTATTGTGCGAAAAATATTTAACTGGGAAACTAATTGGAGATTAATTCTAAGCCTAACTCTGTTTGCTGCTTTAACATTTGCCAGCGGTTGGTTTTTATCAAATCTTGAAAACAGGTTTTTCGGAATTGCACTGATGGCAGGAACTTCCATCATTCTTGCATTTGCAACCGGGCTTATCAGCATAAAAGGTATTTTTGCAATTCTTAAAGAAAAAGAAGCATAAATGACATTCACCGGAACTGAAAACTACATCGCTTCACGCGAATTACAGATAGCAGTTAATGCTGCCGTTCTATTGGAAAAACCTTTACTGGTTAAAGGTGAGCCGGGTACAGGAAAAACCTTGCTGGCACATGAGATTGCCGATGCAATGAAAAAGAAAATTATTACCTGGCACATAAAATCTACCACTAAAGCGCAACAGGGATTATATGAATACGATGCAGTTTCGCGCCTGCGTGATTCGCAATTAGGTTCTGAAAAAGTGCACGACATTGCCAACTACATCAAGAAAGGTAAACTATGGGAAGCCTTTGATGCAGATGAACAGGTGGTGTTACTGATTGATGAGATTGACAAAGCAGACATTGAATTTCCGAATGATTTGCTTCTTGAATTAGACAAGATGGAGTTCTATTGCTACGAATTACAGAAAACCATAAAAGCAAAAAAACGCCCAATTGTTATCATCACCTCCAACAACGAAAAAGAATTACCAGATGCATTTCTGAGAAGATGTTTATTTCACTACATACGCTTCCCAGACCGTAGTTTAATGCAACAGATTATTGATGTACATTATCCCGGTTTGCAGGAAGAATTAGTGGATAATGCAATGAATATTTTCTATCGACTGCGCGAGTTGAAAGGAATTAAAAAACGTCCAGGTACAAGTGAGTTACTTGACTGGATAAAGTTGCTTACGATGGAAACATTGCTCGAGGGCGAACTGAAAAGTGTAGATTTAAAAACAAAATATCCTCCACACATCAGTGCCTTGTTAAAAAACGAGCATGATTGGGAAACGCTTTACAATCCTAACAGAAGATATTAAATGAAACTATATTCTATCAACGCAGGCCACTTTAAATTAGATGGTGGTGCCATGTTTGGCACTGTTCCAAAATCTATCTGGCATAAATTAAACCCAGCAGACGAAAATAACATGTGCTCTTGGGCAATGCGCTGCCTGCTGATTGAAGATGGCAACCGTCTTTTTCTGATTGACAACGGAATGGGCAATAAACAAAGCGAAAAGTTTTTCGGGTATTATTATATGCATGGTAACGATACACTTGAAAATTCATTGAACCAAGCCGGATTTACGGCTGATGATGTTACGGACATGATTTTATCGCACCTGCATTTTGACCACTGCGGTGGGAGCATACAATTCGACAAAGACAAAACAGGTTACGAGCCTGCTTTTAAAAACGCAGTTTATTACAGCACCAAACGCCATTGGAAATGGGCTACTGAACCTAACCCGCGTGAGAAACCAAGTTTCTTATCAGAAAATATTTTACCAATACAAGAAAGCGGGCAACTGAAATTTTTGAATGAAGGTGAAAGTATTACTGAAAATATCAGTGTTATGTTTGCCAACGGACATACCGATGGCATGATGGTTCCGCACATTAAGTACAAGGGAAAAACACTTGTTTATATGGCTGATATGATGCCTTCAGTAGGACATATTCCGGTGAACTATGTTATGGGATACGATACCCGTCCCTTGCTGACCATGCAGGAGCGCGAGCCGTTTATGAAACGCGCTGCTGATGAGGAATACATTCTTTTTCTGGAACACGACCCTGTGAATGAATGCTGCACTGTTCAGCATACCGATAAAGGTGTAAGGCTGAAAGAGAAGTTTTCGCTGAAAGAGTTTTTCGGGGAATGATTTAATTATTTCACCAATGTAACCGTTCCGTTATATTTATGTCTTTCGTTTTTGAAATCAGATACTTCGATGTTATAGACGTACAAATCATTGGGCACTTCTTTACCTGTATTCAGGAAGGTTCCATCCCAGCTTTCGCCATAAGTAAAGGTTGAGAATACCTGCTGCCCCCATCGATTATAAACACGGAATGCAAAAGTAGTGAAGCCAAAACCGTTTGGTGAAAAGGTGTCATTAATTCCATCGCTGTTGGGTGAAAACCCACTTGGAACATATAATGCAAAGGCTCCGTCAATAACTATTAAATGCGCAACAGTGTCTTTACAGCCAAACTGATTAGTTACAATCTGCTCCACTACATAATGTCCTGAATCAGGATACAAATGCACAGGATTTTGAATATTATCAACAGAGAAATCACCAAAATCCCACTCCCATTCATTTGCTCCTGAACTTAAATCATTAAAGATGATATTCCTGTCAAATATATTAGTTGGTTGCGGTCCATATGAAAAAGCAGCTGATGGTTTCGGGAAAACAGTAATAATATCAATGCTGTCTTTTGTGGTGGCACAGCCATCATCAGAAGTTGCGGTAAGTGTTATGGAGAATGTTCCATCAGTTCCGAAGACAAGCGATGCATCCTGATCGGTTGATGTTCCACCATCACTGAAGGTCCAATCATAATCAGCAATGATTTCTCCTGGTTCAATAGAACTTAAATCAACACAATTTACCTGCAAGGGAACACATCCGTCCAAAGGACTAACTCTGAAATCTACAACAGGATAACCGTTTACATCTACTTGTTTAATTAAGGTATCTGTGCAAGCGCTGTCGCTGGTAACAACCAGTTGAACATTATAAATTCCTGAAGCTGCATATAGATTTTGCGGATCTTCTAATAATGATGTATTGGCATCATCAAAATCCCATTCCCAT
>SXHM01000099.1 GCA_005773695.1 Bacteroidota bacterium | reverse complement strand
TTTACCAACCAAGTCAGCGCCAACGTCAGCAGCTTTGGTATAAATACCTCCGCCTACACGTGCAAACAAAGCGATTGATTCAGCGCCCAGAGAGAAACCTGCCAATACTTCGAGCACTTTGGTCATGCCATCGTAACCGCCACCGGTTGCAAAATCACCGCCCATGAACTGGAAGAAGAAAATGATAAATAATGAACTTAAACCTAATACGGCCAAACCTGCTACACCTAATCCCATTACAGTACCGCCACCGAAAGAAACTTTCAGGGCTTTAGCCAGTGAGGTTTTAGCTGCCTGCGTGGTGCGCACGTTGGCTTTGGTTGCTATGCGCATTCCCAGAAATCCGGCAAGCGCTGAAAAGAAACATCCTATTACAAAGGCAGCAACAATCAACACGCTTGAGTGGGCTGCTACTTTAGGGACCTGCGAAAGGATACCCAAGGCTGTTCCCGCCAATAATACATATATAGCCAGAATACGGTACTCAGCTTTTAAGAAAGCCATTGCACCATCGGCAATGTTTTTTGCAATGCCTGTCATTTTTGCATCGCCTGCATCTTGTTTTGTTACCCAGCTTGAAAGTATGGCCATGTATGCCAAGGCTACCAATCCAAACACGGGGAGAATGTAAATCAGATTTTCCATAATCTTTGTTTAAGTCTAATGTTTAAATGTTTAATGTATTCTGTTTTTTGAGGGGCGCAAAGGTATTATTAAAAAGAAATTATGCAAAAGGTGGAGAGTAAAGAGTACGCAGTGGCAAAAAAAAAATCTCCTCTGCAATTTTATTTTCTATCTTCGTCATCAAATTAGAGCTACCAACTTCAAAAAAAACCATAAACCTTAAATCATTTTATCATGAAAAAATTCATCACTATCCTGGGCGTATCAGCAGCAGCAGTTTTATTTACAACTACAGCAAATGCACAATCTGCAACTACCATCACTAACTCAAAAGGTACAGCAACTGCAAAGGATTTAAAGTCTACGCAATCAACTAAAGAGGTTACAACTTCACCAAATACTGCTACTAAAGCAACTACAACTGCTGCCGAAAAACAACAAGCAGAATTAAATGCAATTAAAGAATACGAGCGCAAAATTGAAGCTAATCGCAACAATCCAAGATTTGATGTAAAAGCAGCCGAAGAAGAATTGGCAAGACTTAAAGCAAATGCAGGCGTGAAATAAATATCCAGTCCATGGTGTTTATTGCCGGAGAAGGCGTTCCGATTTAACGGAGCGCCTTTTTCTTTTACATGAATTTGCTCAGCAAATATTTTTTCATAACATTGTCAAACCAACCTAAAGCCAATACTCATGAAAAAATTGATTACTGTTTTTCTGCTGTTCTTTTGTTTCAGTGCAATTGCGCAACGCACCATTACCGGAGTGGTAACCGATGAAAAAGGGCAGTCAATGCCTGGTGTGGTTATAACCGAAAAAGGCACCACCAACGTAACCGTTTCAGACATTGACGGAAAATATACGCTCAACGTTTCGACCGATGCTGATGCCCTTGTTTTTCAGTTTATAGGTTACAAAGACAGTGAGCTGAAAATAGGCAGCAACATTAGCTTTAATATACAGCTGAAAACATCTACTGTTGACCTGAACCCCGTTGTTATCAGTGCCTCGCGCAAAGAAGAAAAAGTAATGAGTGCCCCGGCAGCCGTGTCGGTTATTACCTCTAAGGAAATAAACAATAAAGTATATACTACCCCTTCTGAATATGTGGTGGGCACACCGGGTGTGGATGTTATCCGCACGGGCATTGCAACCAACAACATAGTTACCCGCGGGTTCAACGATATTTTTTCGTCATCGCTGATGACCTTGATGGATTACCGAATCGCTTCTATTCCATCGCTTCGTGTTAATGTGGGAGTGCTGGTTCCGGTAAACAACTTTGATATTGAGCGCGTGGAAGTTCTGAAAGGTCCTGCCTCGGCCATGTATGGTGCAAACAGCGCCAACGGAGTGGTGCATTATATAACCCGCTCCCCAGTTGATATTGAAAAAGATGTAGAAACCAACATCAACCTTACAGTTGGTGAGCGCGACATCATGGGCGGACATTTGCGAACTGCTATGAAGTTGAAGAAGGCTACCGAAAAATCACCGCTGCAAATAGGGTTGAAAATTACTGGCAATTATGTACAGGCCCACGACTGGACATACAAAGACCCCAACGAACCCGACAGCGCAATATTCGGCAAAACTACCGGCAACGGAAGGGTACCTTATTATGCCAACGGAGAAGAAGTGCCTACTGATTCAATAGCAGCAGGTGTTAAGGGTGACCTGGTATCCAACAGGCGCAATAATTTTTTGCGCAACTACAGTAGTGATGCACGGCTTGATTTTCGTTTCAATGCAAAAACAGAACTCATCTTTTCGGGTGGTTTCAGCTCGGCTACAGGTATTGAATTAACAGGCTTAGGCGCTTCGCAGGTTAAAGACTGGACCTACGTTTATGCTCAGGCGCGTTTCAGGCACAAGAACCTTTTTATTCAGGGATATATGAACAGCAGTGATGCAGGCGGAACATATCTGCTGCGCTCGGCAGATTATATTGTTGATAAGAGTAAATTTTATGTAGCACAAATACAGCACAGTTATCAGTTTGGTCAGAAATTGCGTTTCATCTATGGTGCCGATATGCTGCTTACCCAACCCGAAACCGACAACACTATTAACGGCCGGTATGAAGACAGCGATTTTTTCAGCGAGCTTGGGGGTTACGTGCAAGGTGAATGGGATATTTCAAAAATGTTCAAACTCGTAGCATCAGGCAGGGTTGATAAAAACAGTTTTTTGGAAAAAGCATTTGTTTCGCCACGAGCAGCATTGGTTTTTAAACCCAATAATGCCAACAACATTCGCCTTTCTTATAACCGCGCCTTCTCTTCACCTTCCGCACTTAATGTTTCGCTGGATGTACTTTCAGAAAAAGATCCTTTTGGTTTTACAGCAGTTCCAGGCATTAACTTCGGAATTGACGGAAGAGGCATCGGCAATCGCTTTGGTTTTATTTTCGGACATGATGAGTTTGGCACCTTGCAATTCCGCTCACCGTTCACCTCCTTTGCAAATCCTAATGGCGGTCTTGCCGATTACTGGAGCCTGAACAATTCTGAATTTAATAACACAATGCTTGACCCCGTGGGCGATATTGTTGCATCCAACATGATAGCGCAAGGTGTGCCTGCCGGACTGGCAAATGCTATAGCCCTTGAAGTGATTGCCCCCAATCCAAACAACCCAACTATAGGCAATAATCTCATCATGCTCGACCTTGACAAAGGCGCTTTTCTTCCCGAGAATGCTGTAAACCCGGAAGATGTAAAAGACATTCCGAAATTAAAAAACCAAACCACCGTTACCTACGAGATTGGTTATAGCGGTATAATTGCCAAACGACTTGCGCTTACCATTGATGCCTACCGCACCGATATAAAAGATTTTGTAAGTGCGCTTAAACTGCAAACCCCGAATGTGTTTTTAGATTATGATGACCTTGTTGTGGTTATCCAGCAAAATATTGACAGCGCTCAAACTCCGGGAATTGAAACCTTTGCCACCTTTGTTTTTGACGACCCTGCCAATGGCGGAAATGGCAACGGAACGGCAGCCGATGAACTGGCCGCAATTGTTGCAGGTGTACCCATTGGTACGGTATCGCCAGAGTTTGCCAATGACCCCAGTTTATTATTGACCTACGGCAATTTCGGAAATATAACAGTATATGGTTTTGATATTGGTGCAAAATATTATTTCTCAGAATACCTGAGGCTGAGTGCAAATTATTCGTTTGTAAACAAAGATGAATTTGAAACCGAAGGTGTAATTATACCCCTGAATGCACCTCGCCACAAAGTAGGTGTTTCATTGCAATACGACTGGAAAAAAATTGGCCTTGATATTGGCACCCGCTGGCGCTGGCAAGATGCTTTTCCGGGCAACTCAGGAGTATTTGTAGGCAATGTTAATGCCATCAACCAAATTGACGGAACACTTACCTATACGCTGCCATTTCTGAAAGCAATGAAAGTTAATCTTACCGTAAGTAATATTTTGAACAACAAGATACAGGAGTTCCCGGGTGCACCTTATTTAGGAAGGATGACGATGGGTAGAGTTAGTTATACCTTTTAGAATTTACTCCTCAAACTTATATCCTACACCTTTTATGGTGCGGATAACATTGTTGCCAACCTTTTCGCGCAACCTGCGGATGTGTACATCAATGGTGCGATCGCCTACCACTACTTCATTGCCCCACACGCGATTCAAAATTTCGTCACGGGTAAAAACTTTCCCTGGTTTGGTAGCAAGAAAAGCAAGCAGTTCAAATTCCTTTTTCGGAAGTGTCTGTTCTTTCCCGTTTTTAGAAATAGTATACGTGTTGCGGTCAATAGTAAGTCCTGAAATTTCGGTAACTGGATTAGAAATACCATGTCCGCCACGTTTCAATAAAGCTTTGATTCTACTTATTAGAACACGGGGTTTTATAGGTTTTGCTATATAATCATCAGCTCCTGAATCAAAGCCTGCTATTTGAGAGTAATCTTCACTTCTTGCTGTTAAAAATGCAATGATGGTATCGCGCAAGCGATGATCGTTGCGCAACTCACGGCATGTTTCTATGCCGTCCATTCCGGGCATCATCACATCCAGAATAATCAAATCAGCCAATTCTCGTTTTGCAATTTCAAGTGCCTGTTTGCCAGATGATGCCATAAAAACTTCAAAGCCTTCTTTCTCGAGATTGTATTGCATGAACTCAAGAATATCCGGCTCGTCATCAACAATTAATATTTTATGCTTTTCCATCACTGCATTATTTTCAGGTTCACCTGTTCGGTTGCAGAATCACCGGCAACAGTAATAGTAAAAAGATATTTGTCAATCCTTATCTCTTCACCTTTTTCGGGAATACTCTCATGATGATTTAACAGCAATCCTCCGAGAGTTTCATATTCGTCCGAAACAGGAAGATGTAACCCATATTCATTGTTCAGGTAATCAATCTCTAATCTGGCAGAAAATAAAAATTCTGTTTCACTAATTTTTGCCTCAACCAGTTCATCTACATCGTGCTCGTCTTCAATATCCCCGAAAATTTCTTCCACCACATCTTCAATAGTAACCATTCCGGCCGTACCGCCAAACTCATCCACTACCACAGCTATGCTGCGATGCTGTTGCATAAAAACGCGAAGCAATTCCTTTGCAGGCATAGTTTCAGGAACATTGGAAACAGGGAAAATTACAGAACGAATAGTTTCAGGTTTTTTGAACAACTCAAATGAGTGAACATAACCAATGATGTTGTCAATATTTTCACTGTAAATCAGAATTTTTGAAAGTCCTGTTTCTACAAATTTTTTGCATAACTCTTCAACTGTTTCTTCAACATCAACTGCAATAATCTCGGTTCGTGGAATCATGCTTTCGCGCACTTTTATTTCAGAAAACAATAGCGCATTCTGGAAAATTTTTATTTCCGTATCAATGTCTTCGGCTTCTCTGCCAGTGGTTGAAGTTGCTTCATTCAGGTAATTGTGAAGATCAAGTCTGCCAAAGGATTGCTCTTCGTGTTTGAGGTGAACCCTGAAAATGAATTTTATTATCCACTCTGACAGAGAGGATGTAATGTATACGACCGGGTATAATATCTGATAAAAAATATAAACCGGAACAGCAAAAATATTGAGCATGGTATTGGCGTGATTTCTGAAAATGGCTTTAGGCAAAAACTCTCCGGTAACCAGAATAAGAATGGTGGATATAACCGTTTGGATAAGTACTACCGTGGCTTCACTGCTGATATACCCGCGGATTGGAGGCTCCAGCAATTTAGCCATAATAGTTCCGTAAAGAACCAGCACAATATTGTTACCCACCAGCATAGCGCTGATAAATTTTGAAGGTGCTTTATTGAAACCTGAAAATATTTTTGCAGGTAAAAAACCCTGCTTGTTCTCAATCTCAATCCTGAATTTATTGGACGAGATAAACGCAAGTTCCATTCCCGAAAAAAATGCGGCAAGAAGAATAGTAAGTATTATAAGGGCAATATAAACGGTCATTAGTTCAGTTTACTTGTTGCCGGGGTTTTGCTTTTCAGATTTGGTTCGTTGTATTCTACGAAACATGTACATCGTTCCGGCAACTAACGGTAAAAATAGCAATTTATAATTTCCATTTGCAAAGCCTTCTGTAGCCAGAAAATAGGCTACAACTAATACTGTAAGCAGTGCTATTACTAACCAGATGTTTTCAGAAATTTTAAGATAGTTGTTCATGTTTTATTCCTTCAGATTAATAGTTCCTTTTATATCCTTGATTTTATATTTGGTAAAGCTCTGATTTGACTCCAGGCCATTGCCGTAAATAATTTCTTCAGCAGTTGTTATTTTCACAAACTCTTTTGTATAAATCTGTGACTGTTTTTTATCCCATATCAAATGTTCGGTATTCAGTTGTTCGCCTTTTTCATTTACAACTATTACATTGTTTTTCGCTTCCATTATTTCTTCTTTCTCGCGACTGATAGCATAGTTTGCAGAAAGTTCTGAATTCACTTTCATTGAATCATTGTAAAATAAAACCTTAACACCTTGAGGCATTTCCATATAAGGATTTTCACCGATGTAACGCATCATTACAGGCGCATTAAGTTTTACTTTTATATATCCGGAATCACTGTAAATAACTTCCATATCCTTGCCCGACTCCACAGGATAATTACTTCCTGCTGTTACGGTATTAACTTCATCAATATCGTTTTCGCAGGAGACAAGAAAAGATGCAACTAAAAAAAGCAGCAATGTGCTTAAACGAATTGTTTTCAAAATACGGCTAATCGTATTTACGTTTTAAAAACCATTTATCGTTAAATGTAAACCCAAGTTTCAGGTTTAGATATTGTTCTTTTATAAGGTCGTTGGCAGTTGTACCTCGCTCACCAATTTCAAAAGCAATGTTAATCATACTTGATTTACGAGCAATCGGGAAACCAACACCAAACGTTAATCCGTAGTCGTTAAGCTGAGTACTTTTCAACTGCAGAAAGGTTTGTGAGTAATAACCACCT
>SXHM01000011.1 GCA_005773695.1 Bacteroidota bacterium | reverse complement strand
TTGCGAATTGACCTGCAATCCGAAATCTAAAATCCGCAATCCAAAATTGTCTGATTACTTTGCTGCTTCTTCTTTTGCAGGATTTCGGTAATATACTTCTCCGTCAAGAAATTCCTGAATGGCTACCAGGTGTGGTTTGGGCTGACGTTCGTAGTGTTTAGAGATTTCAATCTGTTCGCGGTTCTCAAAAATTTCTTCCAGGTTGTCGGTGTGGCTTGCAAATTCGGCAAGTTTTCCGTTTAACTCTTCTTTTAATTCAGCGCTTAACTGGTTTGCACGTTTTGCAATGATGGCAACGCTTTCGTACACGTTGTTTGTTTCTTTGTCAAACTGTGTAATGTTGCGGGTAATTGTTGAAGAGGATGTTTTTGATTTTTTAGCTTCCATGTTTGATTATATTGATTGTGAATTAGTTTTTTTTTTTAGTTGTTTAAGCGTGCTTGTGTAAATTTCTTCTGCTTCTTTGATATACTGACTTTGCGGGTAGGTATCAATAAACTTAAGATAGGCTTCTGAAGTGCTTTTCAACCGCTCTTCTTTTTTATTTTCAATGCTGTTTATAGCTAAAAGATAATTCGCTTTAACAATCATAAAATTCAATTGTTCGCGTGAAGCAATATCGGGAAAATCTTTGAGTGTATTATTAAAACCTACAATGGCAGCGCGGTAATCTTCTGTTCTGAAGTAGAGCATGGCTGCTTTGTAGCTTTTTTCTTCGAGTTTTCCGCGCAGGTCGTCAATGAGGATATTGCAGCGGTCCAGGCTATCGCTTTGCGGGTATTTGTTGATAAAGAGCTGAAGCTCGTCAATGGCTTTAAAAGTGTTGGTGGGGTCAAGGCTGGCTTCGGGTGAATCGAGGTAATAGCAGTAGGCATTCATAAAGCTACATTCCTGCGCACGGGTGCTGGATGGGAATGTTTTTGCAAAATTATTGAAGTGGTAGCTTGCCAGAATGTAATCGCCCATGTGGTAGTTTGTATAGGCGTAGTAATAGTAGATGTCTTCGGCTTTGCCGGTCCCTTTATAAAGGGTCAACAACTCTTCAAACAAAGGGAAAGCTTTGTTGTATTCCTTTTTCTGGTAATACTCAACGGCCATGCGTTATTTAAGATCAAAATCGGTGCTTTTGAGCAACTTGTTGTATTTGCACGAAAATGCAAAGGAAACGAGGAGCAGAAAGACCAGAATTTTAGAGCCCTTTTTTAACATGGGGCGCAAAGATACAATTATTTGTGAGTTAGAAGGTTTGAAATTAGTTTACTTCAACCCTTTCTCAATCTCGGCAATAACATCCTCATAAGCCTTCAAGTCTTCACCGGCAGCTTTAGCAAATTCAAGTGCCTTTTTTTCAGTGGCCAAAGCCAGTTCGGCTTTTCCGTTTTTAAAGAGCAGGTTGGCGTAGGTGTCTAAATTATAGGAACCCTGATGCAACTCTACTGATTTTTTAGCCCATAATTCGGCTTCTGATAGTTTCTTTTTATCTTCTAGTTTTTCAAAGGCCGTCCAACCCAAACCGTTTAAAAAATTAGCATCCGATGATTTATCAGCAAGTGTTTTTGCAGCATTAAACCAGGTGTTCCAATCGTTCTGCGATTGTGCAAACTTCAGGGTAAGGTTGCTGTTCAGTTCATCGGCACTGCTAATTCCGGAGTTAGTAACTTCCTGCTGAAAGGCTTTCAGTTTTTCGGCTGCATCTTCTTTGGAGCGCAAAAGTGTGTTGCCATGCTGCAAATAGGTGTTATAAATCTTTTGGTTCACACTATCGGCTGTGTATTTTTCTTCAAAGGCTTTGCGGTTTTTAACCAGATAAACAAAAGGCGCGGAAGTAACATCGGCAATGTGATGATAAAGCAGTTGCCAGTTGGCAGGCTCAATAATCTTTTGCTCATTTATGCTTGCAAAATAATCGGTTGCTACAGATGAAGTAGGTAAACAGGTGTTAGACATGATATCTAAATAACTGGTTAAAAATGCAGGGGTGCGATCACCCGCATCGTATTTATTCTGGTAAAACGAAAATGCATTTTCGGGAGTGTAAGCTGTTTTACCCAAGTCAATAAAAGCGGCAGCTTCCATAGAGCCCGCAACGCGGTGAACCAGTTTGCCGTCACCATCAATAAACACCAGATTTGGGTAGCACGAAACCTTGTATTCTTTTGCAATATCAATGCCCTCGCCTTTCTCCATATCAATTTTGGCATTAATGAAATTGGTATTGTAATAATCGGCAACCGTTTTGTCGGTAAAAATATTTTTAGCCATCCATTTGCATGGACCGCACCAAGTGGTGAAGGCATCCATAAAAATAAGCTTGTTTTCTTTTTTGGCTTTAGCTTTTATCTCGGCCCATGTTCCGGTTTCAAAGGCAATTTCCTGGGCAAAGGCTGAGGAAACAAGGAAGGAAGCAAGAATTAAGGCGAATATATTTTTCATGTTATTTATTTTTAAGAAACGCGAAGATAAGTGTTTTTATTTGCCACAGATTATCACAGAAAAATGCATTTGAAATCTGTGAATCCGTGACAACTATTATTGAGTTCTAAACTTAAACCTGCTTAGCAACTGCCACTGCCGGTAATCGTGTTTCAATAGGTAAGCTGCTTCGGCTTTAAATGTTGCCTTAAAAGGTTTGTCTTTATATGCCGTCCAAGCTCTTCTGAAATTATCAGCGGTAAGGTCGCGGTAGACCAGCGTAATATGTGGATGAAAAGAATAAGATGTTTCGCGAGGAGTAAATTTTAGTTCTGTTTGCAGAAAATACATCAGCGCTTTATGCAAGTTAAAGAGTTGATCGTTCTTAACCACATCGGCAAAGATTACTTTATTGGTTGCGTTGTCAAAACAGTTGAAGCCATCCAACGAAATTTCAAAGGCAGGATACTTTTCAAAAAACTCCTGCAGGCGCAGGTGCATTTCTACCTCAGCCTCGGGACTGCGTTTAAAAGGACTTTGCAATGTTATATGTGGCATTGTTTTCAGCGCTGCCGATGAAGCATAGTTGCGCGAAAAATCATGTTTCAATTCTGTAATACGCTCAGCCAATTGCTTATGAGGCAAAAGTGCAATGAAATAAAGCGACTGTATTAAGGACATATATTATTTATGATTTAGTGATTTCAATCGCCAAATCCCTAAATCACCAATTCACTATTTCTTTTTCGTTTCACGATAAACAAGCCATATAAACAAAAACTGAAACGGCAGTCGAATGTAAGCGATTATGGGAGAAATATCAATTGTCTTACCCGCCTCCATTGCCATGTAAATATTGGCTGGATAAACTGCTATCAGCAAAATGATTAAACCCCATGCTGCCAGAACTTTTGTTTTGGGAATAAACAACAGTGCTCCCAAAATAATTTCGGCAGCACCGCTTGCATAATTCAGCAATTCATGAGAAGGCAACCTGGACGGAATCATCTGCCAATAAAATGCAGGATTAACAAAATGATTTACTCCGGCAAGAATAAATGCTGCTCCAATAATATAGGCACTGATGTTTTTCATGTGCTAAAGTTAGAAATTGCAAATCAATGCAAACGAAAGGCTAAATTTGCAGCATTAATTAAAACAAATGAAACACCTGCTTTCTGTAATTTGCCTACTGCTATCTACCTACTGTTACTCGCAATCTCCCGATTTCTCAGTTTATCTAATTGGCGATGCCGGAAACGATACAGTAACCAACCAAACAATGACGTTACTTCAAAAAGATGCACTCACAAAACCCAACAGTGCTATTCTTTTTCTTGGAGACAATATTTATCCGCAAGGCCTGGAAACCTTGAGCAAATCAGAAAAGAAGCGAAAACTTTCTACAAAGAGATTGTTATCTCAAATTGAACCATTTAAAACCTATAAAGGGCAAGTATATTTTGTTCCTGGCAACCACGATTGGAAACAGGGGAAATGGCAGGGATTGAAATACATAAAAGAAGAGGCGCGTTTTGTTGAAGAATATTTCAAAACAACAGAAGTAAGCAACCGCAATGAACATACTTTTATTCCACAAAATGGTTTGCCCGGACCATACTCTGTAATGCTTACAGAAAAAATCCGCCTGATTGCCATTGATACACAATGGTGGCTTCAAAGTCAGTTTTTTCATAAAACACAAAAGGCTGACGGAATGAACCGAAAAAAAACCACCGAAAAATTTTACCTTGAATTAGATAGTCTGTTAAATGAAGCAAAAAACAATAACGAGAAAGTGATTGTTGCTGCGCATCATCCAATGTTTACCAATGGACATCACTCCAATCGTTTAGAGCCTCTGCGCTCCTTAGTCAATTATATGCCTTTGCAATTTTTCGGATTAATCGGGTTAAACCGAATGCTGGTTCAGGATATACCACAACCCCGCTACCAAAAAATGCGCAAAAAATTATTGAACACGTTCAATAAATACGAACATCTGATTGTTGTTGCCGGACATGAACATACCTTGCAGTATTTTGAAGACGGAAATAACAATCACATCTTAAGCGGCTCAGGAAGTAAGCGCACACATCTCAACAAAAACAGGTACAAAGCAGACTTTATGAATGATATGGAAAATGGATTTTTTCGAGTTGATTTTTTCAACGATGGAAGTGTAAAAGCAAACATATTTGGCTCATCATCAGGCGGAATTATTCACAAACATAATATGAAATAAATCGTGAAAATTCTGTTCCTTGTTTCCCGTGTTCCTTATCCGCTTGAAAAAGGAGATAAACTAAGAGCATTCAATCACCTGAAGTTGTTGTCAGAGAAGCATGAGGTAACACTTGTTGCTTTGAATGACACCGAACTTCATCCTGAAGCCGAGCAGGTTTTATCGCGTTATTGTAAGCGTCTGCATATTCTGGATATTTCTTTTGCAGTAAGAGTGC
Source organism: Bacteroidota bacterium (assembly GCA_005773695.1). Next base: position 1,832 of record SXHM01000011.1, on the reverse strand, counting down.
TCAGCCTTATTTCTACAGTCTTTAATGGGAAGCCATTTTCAACAGGCTATTTTTACAACAATATAGGACAAGAAATTATTGACGATATTATAGAGGAAGTGCATCCGGCACATATTTTTTGTCAGTTGACAAGAGTAACCGAGTATGTGAAAAATGTAAATGATATTCCTAAAACATTAGACTACCAGGATGCTTTTGCTAAAGGAATGGAGAAGCGTATCAGCAAAGAACCATTTTACCTGCGCTGGCTATTTAAAATAGAACACAAGCGGTTGGCAAATTATGAAGCCGAAGTTTTTGATTGGTTTGAAAATAAAATCATCATCTCTAATCAGGATAAAGAAAATATTGCACATCAGGCTAAACAGAATATTGTTGTTGTGCCCAACGGAGTTGATTTGGATTACTTCAAACCCAGAGAAACCGAAAAAAAATACGATTTACTTTTCACCGGAAACATGGCTTATCCGCCAAATGTTGAAAGTGTAGTTTTTCTGGTAAATGAAGTGTTGCCCTTGGTGAAGCAACATAAGCCCAATATAAAATTACTGATTGCAGGAGCAACACCCGTTGCCCGAGTTAAAGATTTACAAAGTGATAATGTTAAAATAAGCGGTTGGGTGGATGATATGCGCGATTGTTATGCTGCAAGTAAACTGTTTATTGCTCCCATGCAAATAAGCATTGGTTTGCAGAATAAGCTTCTAGAGGCAATGGCAATGAATGTACCGTGCATTACGTCTGAACTTGCCAATAATGCCCTTGGCGGAACACACAACCAAAATATTATTGTATGTAAACAACCGCAGGAATATACTGATGCTATTCTCAGGTTATTGGACAACCATGCACAAGCAGAACAATTAGCAAATGCAGGACATGAATTTGTAAAGCAAAATTACGGCTGGAAGAAAATGACGGAGCCTTTAATTAAAATGATTGAACAATAAAAAAGCCCCTCGCCTTAGGCGAGGGGCTTTTTTATTGTTGTAATAAATTAACTAATTATTGTTTTGTACAAGTCATTGTGCACTGGTCTTGGTCACCGGTAGCATTGTCTGTAATTGTGTAAGTGAGCGTAATTATATTTCCACTTATTGAACCTGAACCTGTTAATGTTCTGTTATCGTAAGTTGCATTATCAAGAGTAATGTTTTCACCGCTAACAGAAGCAGCAGAATTAATAGTTAGGTTAAAATCACCATGGTTGTTAATGATAACTTTCAAATCACCGGTTGATGATGTAACAATTGTACAAGTATAAGTGTAGTTTCCTGAAGCACATGCTTCCTGAACTGCGTAGCTACCTAAAAATTTATCTCTTGCGGGGATACAAGAATCATCATCTTCAGTTGCGTTTTCATCATAGTTATCAGCAGTATCATCAGTGCAACCTTTAGTAGCGCAACCTGAGAAAGTAGCAAGACCTCCGATAAATAATGCTGCTACACCAAGATATTTTGCAGTTGAAACGATTTTAGAAAAATTGAATTGGGTTGTTTTCATTTTGTTTTGATTTGGTTTATTGATTATGTTGTTTAATTTGATTTAAATTTTCGTTGGCAAATATAAATATTTCAAACTACCGAGAAATTAATTATTAAAAAAGTTATTTTTGTCGCTCTAAACCTTTAAACCAATAAAAATAAAAATGAAAAAAGTATTATCCTTATTAGTAGTAGGTGGTATGTTGGCTGTTGCAGCTTGCGGACCCAGCGAAGCAGAGAAAAAAGCAGCTGACCAAAAACGTTTGGATTCAATAGCTGCTGTTGAAAAAGCTAAATTAGATTCAATTGCAGTTATGGCTGCTGAAGCTGCTGCAAAAGCTGCTG
>SXHM01000098.1 GCA_005773695.1 Bacteroidota bacterium | reverse complement strand
TATGATTTCCGTCCGCCCTACCTCAAAATTAAAGACATACGCACTCACCTCCCCAAGGTTCCTGTGTTAGCCCTAACTGCCACTGCCACTGCCGATGTAGTCAAAGACATTCAGCTGCAGTTAGGCTTCACAAAAGAAAACGTGTTGCGCAAAAGTTTTAACCGTCCTAACCTTGCTTATGTGGTATTGCACGAAGAAGACAAGAACAAGCGTATGTTGAAAGTGATAAAAAATGTGGGCGGAAGCGGAATTGTTTACGAGCGCAGCAGGCGTAAAACAGTTGAAACAGCTGCGTTCCTCGAATCAAACAAGATCAATTCTGCTTTTTATCATGCAGGAATTGATGCACCCAAACGTGGCGCAGTGCAGGAGCTATGGATCAGCAACACTGTCCGGGTTATGGTGGCCACCAACGCCTTCGGTATGGGTATAGACAAGCCTGATGTACGTTTTGTTATCCACACCGCTTTAACGGAATCGTTGGAAGCCTATTTTCAGGAAACAGGGCGTGCAGGGCGCGATGAACAAAAGGCTTATGCCGTATTACTCATTAATGATAAAGACAAACTGGAACTGAAAAAGCGCATTGAAACTGCATTTCCTGAAAAGCAGGAAATAAAACAGGTATACCACGCGCTAGCTAATTATTTCCATATCGCCATTGGCAGTGGCAGCGATCATTATTTCGATTTCGACCTCACCGATTTCTGCACTAAATACAAACTGGAAGCATTAAAGGTGATGAATTGCATCAAATTCCTGGAACGGGAGGAATACCTTGTTACAACCGATAGCATTTACATGCCTTCGCGCCTGAAAATAACCGGTACCAAGGAACAACTCTATGAAATGCAGGTAGCCAACCCCGAACTGGATACAGTTGTAAAAGTAATGCTCCGCTCTTACTCCGGCTTGTTTTTCGAATACACCAACATTCACGAGAACGAAATTGTTACCCGCACAAGGTTAGATAAATCAAAAGTGCTGAACATCATTTACCGCCTCGAAGAACATGGACTTGTCTCCTACATCCCTCAAAGCAGTCTGCCCAAACTATCTTTCGTAAAAGGCCGCATCGATTCAGAGCAATTACGATTCTCAAAAGAGAATTACGAGCTGCGTAAAAAAGTATTTCAGCAAAAAACAGAAGCCGTTTTAAACTATGCCGACAACAAACTCTTTTGCCGTAGCCGCTTGCTTCTTGCCTATTTCGGGGAAACCAATTCCGAAAATTGTGGCGTGTGTGATATTTGTCTCGAACGCAACAAACAAGAGTTAATTGATGCTGATTTTGAGAAAATAGCAGAGAAAATAAAAACCATGCTCTCTATTTCTTCTATTGGTTTAAAAGAATTAGTGGAACAATGCGAAATCAAAAAAGAAGCATTGGTTATAAAAACACTGCAATTGCTGATGGAAGAAGGTAGTGTAATGTATAATGAAGAAAATAAACTCATCCTGAATAATGAGTAAACTTCCAAAAGATTTTTATTTACAGGATGATGTAGTTAGTTTGAGCAAACAGTTACTTGGGAAAGTTCTTTTTACCAAAGAAGGAAATACTATAACTGCTGGCATCATAACCGAAACAGAAGCCTACGCAGGCACTACCGACAAAGCCTCACATGCTTATGGAGGCAGAAGAACTTCAAGAACTGAAACTATGTATGCCATGGGCGGTGTATCATATGTTTACCTCTGCTACGGACTGTATTCATTGTTCAATGTAGTTTCCAATCAAAAAGATATTCCTCATGCAGTATTAGTTCGCGCCATAAAACCCGTTGAAGGAATAAAAACAATACTTGAACGCAGAAAAACAGAGAAACTCAAAAAAGGATTAACAACAGGACCCGGAAAAGTAGCAATGGCTTTAGGAATAAATTTCCGCAGCCACAATACACTAGACCTTACCGGATCCACAATCTGGATTGAGGAACGCGGAATAATAATTCCTGAAAAGATTATCAATATAGGCCAACGCATTGGCGTTGATTACGCAGGTGAGGATGCTAAACTACCTTACCGCTTTTGGGTGGATAAACTATAGCTATTATTTCAAAAACTCTATACGACTATCATCTGCCAGAACAGGAAATTTTCCGGTATTCCAGATATAGGTAGTTAATGAGTAATCTTTTGATGTTTTCATTTCCGGAAACTGAACTTCAGAAATAACTTCTGTCCACTCATCGGTTTTCTTTACAAAATCTTTTATGGATTTTGATGTCCATGAAATGTTTTTTCCTGCGGAATCAACTGATATTATTAGAGCCGCCTCTGAGCGGATATCAGGAACATTTACCCAAATGCTTGCTTTTACTTTTTTAACTGGTTGCTCTGAAAGATCGCTAAGTTTTATTGTAAAACCAACTCCGTATTGAAAAAGAGAATCTGTTTTTGAGCTGAATTGGCCCGAACGGGCAAGTCCTTTTAAAATGGTTTCCTCATTATTCTTTCCACCTGTCCAGCCTTTTATGTTTTCAAGGTCATTAAAATACACCAGTTCGTTTTTTTTATCCTTTGCGCAGGAAGCAAAAAGAATTGCTGAAATCAAAAGAAGATTGTAAATAGGATGAATACGGTTTTTCATTTTCTGTTTTTTTGAGGTCACAAACTTAGTGTATTTTCAAAAAGCAGGAAATTAATAATTGAATTAGTACATTTGCTTTAACATTAGAACTCAACCTCTTTAAACCCTTTATGAAAACTATCAATACCTGGCTCGAAGAATATGGCGAAAGTCATAAAAACCCTACCAACAAAATGGTTCATTGGATTTGTGTTCCCATTATTTTCTGGACTATTACTGCTCTTTTCTGGAGTATTAAACTTCCGGTTGAAGTGCAGCCCGGAATGCCACTGAACGGGGCTATGATTGCAGCCGCATTGATTTTCGGATATTACCTTACGCTTTCATTTACCCTATCTATCGGGTTATTACTTTTTACCTCTTCCTGTCTTTTTATGAGCTACACTGTTGAAGCAAATTTTTTGCTGCTTCCGCTTTGGGTTGTGGCTATTATTGCTTTTGTGCTGGCGTGGATCGGACAATTTTGGGGACACAGTGTGGAAGGAAAAAAACCCTCGTTCCTCAAGGATATCCAGTTTCTTATGATTGGCCCTGCGTGGCTAATGAGTTTTATTTACCAGAAGCTGGGTATTAAATATTAATTCTGTTAACCGCAAAGGCATAAGCTCAAAATTTGTTCATCTTTAACCTTACTTATCATATATCCCATGTCAACCTTAACAGCCGAACCAGAAGTAAAAACTACCTCTTCTATGAAAAACATTGTAACCAGGCAGCGCGAGTTTTTTAACACGGGCGTTACCAAGAGTGAGAGCTTCCGCAGGGAACAATTGACCAAGCTGAAGAATGCCATCATCAAATATGAAAAAGAACTTTTAGCTGCCCTGAAAAGCGATTTGAATAAATCTGAGATGGAGGCTTTTGCTACCGAGATTGGTATCAGCATTGCCGACATAGATTACAACCTGAAACGCCTTGGTAAATGGATGAAACCTGAGCGGGTTTCTACTCCGCTATTCTTTGTTCCGGGCAGCAGTTGGCTGTATAAAGAGCCTTACGGAGTTTCGTTAATTATAGGTCCATGGAACTACCCTTTTAAAAACACCATTGGTCCACTAATCGGTGCTATCAGCGCTGGAAACACCATCATCATTAAACCAAGT
>SXHM01000097.1 GCA_005773695.1 Bacteroidota bacterium | reverse complement strand
TTGTTGTTGCATCAAAGAGTAAATCAGCTGATAAAAAAGCACAAAAAGATGCTGAGAAAAAGGCAAGAGAAGATGTTTATACAAAAACTACAACAGCACAAGCAGCTCAGGAGTCGCCTGCTGTTGCTTATGATGAATTGAAAGTTGCTGAAGAAAAAGCAGAAGTTGATCAGGCAAGAAAGAATATTGAACAGGAAGCACTACAACAAAATGGAGACAGTAAAGTTTATGCCTTTGCGGATGAAATGCCTCAATATCCCGGTGGTAATGAGGCATTGAAAAAATACATCAGAGATAATGTCAACTATCCGCAGACTGCAAAAGAGCAGTCGGTTTCAGGAACCGTTTACATCAGCTATGTAGTTAGCGAAAAAGGTAAAGTAACCAAAGTGAAAGTGTGGAAGAGTGTAAGTAAGGATTTAGATAACGAAGCGGTGCGTGTTGTTTCTTCACTAAAAGATTTTACGCCCGGAAAGCAAGCTGGTAAGCAGGTATCGGTACAAATGACCGTTCCTGTAAAATTCAGTCTTGAATAATTATCCTTTGAATTTATATCCTACACCTTTTATGGTTTGGATATAATCATCACCTAATTTTTCGCGTAGTTTGCGGATGTGTACATCAATGGTGCGGTTGCCCACAAGAATTTCGTGTCCCCAGATTTCGCTAAGTATGTTTTCACGTGTGAAAACATTTCCCGGTTTTGACATAAGCAGATTTAATAACTGAAATTCTTTACGTGGTAGATTAAGTTCTTCCCCTTTTCTGGTAACAATAAAGCGCTCAGGGTCAATCATTATATCTGCTGTTTCTTCAGGTACTAAAGTTGTCTGAGTGTTTTTTCTGCGCAGTAAAGCTTTAATTCTGCTCACCAGTACTTTGGGCTTTATCGGCTTGCTGATGTAATCATCAGATCCGGCTTCAAAGCCTGCAATCTGTGAGTAATCTTCGCTTCGTGCAGTCAGAAATGCAATTACTGTATCTCTTAATACGGAGGAGTCGCGTAAGATCTGGCAGGTTTCAATTCCGTCCATTCCGGGCATCATCACATCTAACAGTATCAGTTGCGGAAGATGTTTCAATGCCTGTGCAACCCCTTCTTTCCCGTGATTGGCGATGTAAACAACAAACCCTTCCTTTTCTATGTTGTATTTCAGGAACTCCAGAATATCCGGTTCGTCATCAACAAGAAGTATTTTAGGATGATTAGTAGTTTTTGCAGTCATAGCCCACAGAAATTAGGCAGCAAAACTATCTCAGCAAAGATTCTATAACATTACGTTAGTGTTAATTTTATTTTAAATCAACCTTTGGCGTATTCGTCTGATTTCAAGAGGTTTTTAAATAAATGTTAGATTCAACACTTAACATTTACTTAACCTTTAATTCATCATGTAATTACACTGTTGGCTTTGTTTTGCAGCGTGAAAACAAAACAACTCTTAATGAAAAAAACAGTAACACTTTTTACTGCTGTTCTCCTTACCGTTTCGGCATTTGCTTACAATGAAAAACCCGGTTTTATTATCGGAAAAGTAACGGAAGTAGTGGATGGAAAAACCATGCCTGTTCCGTTTGCAAACGTAAGTATTAAAGGAACTGCTAACGGTTCAACTACGGATTTTGACGGGAATTATAAAATCACGGTTAGCGAGGGTGTTTATGAAATTGTTGCAAGTTTTGTAGGTTATGAGACTGTTGTAAAAACAGGAGTGACTGTTACAGCAGGCGAAACAACTACTATTGATTTCACTGTTCAATCTTTAGCTCAGCAGTTGAAAGAAACAAAAGTTACTTCGCAAAAAGTTACGCATACCGAGAACTCTGTGCTTACTGAAATGAAACGCAGCACTGCTGTAGTGAGCGGAATTTCTTCGCAGCAGATTGCAAAATCTCAGGATAGAGATGCATCGGAGGTTATTAAGCGTGTGCCGGGTGTTACTATCATGAACGACCGTTTTGTAATGGTGCGTGGATTGAGTGAACGCTACAATACTGTTTACCTGAATAATGTAACAACACCCAGTACCGAGTCGGATGTGAAATCATTTTCGTTTGACATGATACCCAGTTCTCTTATCGATCGCATTTTGATTTACAAAAGTCCTGCACCTGAAATTTCGGGCGAGTTTGCAGGCGGAGTTATTAAAGTTTTTACCAAAAATACACCTGACGAAAATCTCCTGTCGGTGGGCTATTCTGCGTCCTACAGACAGGGCACAACCTTCAATGACTTTTTCTTGAATCCGGGAAGCAAAACAGATTGGATGGGCTTTGATGACGGAAGCCGTTCACTGCCTTCTGACTTTCCGGCTAATGTGCGCAACATTTCCAATTCAAACGACCTGGAACAATTGACTGCTGTTGGTCGCACACTGAGCGACAACTGGGGAACAGCAGCTTCAAAAGCTACTCCCGATCAACGTTTCAACATAACCTTTGCCCGTAAGTTTGATATTAAGAAAGTTCACATAGGTCAAATCACATCACTGAACTACAGCAACACCAATCAGTATTTTATTTCGCGCAGAACAGAATACAATACCTACAACCCTGTAACACAAAACAGCGACACCATTTTTGATTATTTTGATAGCCGATATACCAACAACGTAAGAGTCGGATTGCTGCACAACTGGTCTTTCAACTTTCTGAATCACAAAATTGAATTCAAAAATATCTTCAATCAGGCGGGCATGAATCAAAGCACATTGCGTGATGGTAAAAACTTTGAAGAAGGTGAACTGCGCAAAGAGTATTCGTATTACTACATGAACCGAAGTATTTATACAGGTCAGTTAAGTGGCGAGCACAAACTGTTTGAAGACAAAACTAAAATTGATTGGACACTTGCGTATTCAAAGGCTAAAAAAGAAGAGCCGGATTGGAGACGCGCCCGCACAGCAAAAGATATTAACGCACCGGAAGAAGAACTTTATCAGACCTACGTTCCTTTTGGAGCAACGCCTTTCTTTTTAGGCCGTCTTTACTTTGATCTGTATGAAGAGTTAATGACAGGAGCAGCCAACCTTGAACAAAAAATAAGCATTGGAAAGTTTCAACCTAAAGTTACTGCCGGTGTTTATTTAGAACGCAAATGGAGACAATTCAGTGCACGTAACTTAGGATATGCATCTGCCAACGTTTTTGAGTTCGATAATTCCCTGCGTGATATTCCTATTGACCAGCTTTTTAATGATACTAACATTAACTCAAGCACCGGTTTGAAGATTGATGAGGATACACGCAGAAGCGATGCCTACACAGCCCAAAATGATTTGATTGCTTATTACCTTGCTTTAGATATTCCCTTTGCAAAATGGCTTAGCCTGCATACCGGTGCTCGCGTTGAAAACAACCGCCAGCGTTTGGAAAGCTACACAGTAACAGGCAATCCTGTTAATGTGGATAATCACATTATCCGACTGCTGCCTTCAGCAAACCTTACTGCTAATCTCAGCGAAAAAATGCTGATACGTGGTGGTTTTGGTATTACTCTTAACCGCCCTGAGTTCCGCGAGTTGGCTCCT
>SXHM01000096.1 GCA_005773695.1 Bacteroidota bacterium | reverse complement strand
TGGTATACAGCTTATACTCCTTATCAGGCCGAGATTGCACAAGGCAGATTGGAAGCCCTGCTAAATTTCCAGACCATGGTTTCGGACTTAACAGGTTTGCCAATGGCAAATGCATCATTACTGGATGAGGCTACTGCAGCAGCAGAGGCAATGATCATGTTTTATAATACGCGCGAAAAAGAGGTGAAGCAGCGTGATGCAAAAGCGTTTTTTGTTTCAGCAAATTCGTTTCCGCAAACTATAGATGTTTTGCGCACCCGCAGCAAACCATTGGGCATTGAATTGATTGTTGGCGATGAACACAATTTCTCTTTTCATGATAATGTATTTGGTGCTTTGCTTCAATATCCTGCTGCTGACGGCTCGGTAAATGATTACAAAACATTCACTGAAAATGCACACTCGAAAGGAATTAAAGTAGCCGTTGCATCCGATTTATTGAGTTTGGTTTTATTAACTCCTCCCGGAGAATGGGGAGCCGATGTGGTACTCGGAAACAGCCAGCGACTGGGCGTTCCAATGGGATACGGAGGTCCGCACGCAGCATTTTTTGCAACAAAAGAAGATTTTAAACGCAGTTTGCCGGGAAGAATTATTGGAGTGTCGGTAGATGCCAGCGGCAATCATGCTTTGCGCATGGCATTGCAAACACGCGAGCAACATATCCGCAGAGATAAAGCAACTTCAAACATCTGCACAGCGCAGGCTTTACTTGCTGTAATGGCAAGCATGTATGCTGTTTATCATGGTCCTGATGGATTGAAGCGCATTGCAGGAAATGTACATTCATTGACCTCATTACTTGCAACTGAATTAGAAAAACTAGGCTACAAAATCGAAAACAAAACATGGTTTGATACGCTGACTTTTTCGTTGCCTTCACAAACTAATCCAACAGCTATAAAAGAAATTGCAGAGAAAAATCACATCAATTTCCGCTACGATGAAAACAACAAACTTGGAATTAGTGTGGATGAAACCACGTCAATTAATGATGTTATTGCCATACTTTCTGTTTTGGCTGAAGCTACAGGAAAACAAGCAACTGCAAACGTTTCAGCTGCAGGAATTAAATCTCCTGTAACCGGAACTATTTCTCGCACAAGCTCATTTTTAACGCATCCCGTTTTCAATACCTATCATTCGGAATCGGAAATGATGCGTTACATCAAAAAATTAGAGAACCGTGATTTGTCGCTTACACATTCAATGATATCACTCGGTTCATGCACCATGAAATTAAATGCTGCAAGTGAATTATATCCTATTACTAATCCATCCTTTGCTGATATGCATCCGTTTGTTCCGGCTTACCAGGCAAAGGGCTATCATCTGGTTTTTGATGAACTGGAAAAAGCGTTGTGTGAAATCACCGGTTTTGCAGCGGTTTCATTACAACCTAATTCAGGTGCGCAAGGCGAATATGCAGGTCTGATGGTAATTGCAAAATATCATGAAAGCCGCGGTGATACTCACCGTACTATTTCATTAATTCCGCAATCGGCACACGGCACCAACCCTGCCAGCGCTGTAATGGCGGGCATGGAAGTGGTTGTGGTAAAATGCGATGACAATGGAAATATTGACCTTGCAGATTTAAAAGCAAAAGCAGAACAGCACAAAGACAATCTTTCTTGTCTTATGGTTACTTATCCATCTACACATGGTGTATTTGAAGAAACCATTATCGAATGCAATAAAATTATTCATGCAAATGGCGGACAGGTTTATATGGATGGTGCAAACATGAATGCACAGGTGGGATTAACTTCTCCCGGAAATATCGGTGCAGATGTTTGTCACCTGAACCTTCACAAAACATTTGCTATCCCTCATGGCGGTGGCGGACCCGGAATGGGACCAATCGGAGTGGCGTCTCACCTTGCTCCTTTCCTGCCAGGTCATGCTGTTGTAAAAACAGGCGGAAGTCAGGCAATCAATGCAGTATCAGCAGCCCCTTGGGGAAGTTCACTTATACTTTTGATTTCTTATGGCTACATAAAAATGCTAGGTGGACAAGGCGTAACCGATTCAACTAAAATTGCCATCCTGAATGCAAATTACATCAAAACAAAACTTGAAAAACACTATCCTGTTTTGTATCAGGGCAACAAAGGACATTGCGCACACGAAATGATTTTGGATTGCCGCGATTTCAAAAAAGATTCGCACGTTGAAGCAGGAGATATTGCTAAAAGGCTTATGGATTATGGCTTTCACGCACCAACTGTTTCTTTTCCTGTAGCAGGAACTTTAATGATTGAGCCAACCGAAAGTGAATCAAAAGAAGAACTTGACCGTTTTTGCGAAGCAATGATTTCCATCAAAAAAGAGATTGATGAAATTGCTTCGGGCAAAGCAGACATAAATGACAATGTACTGAAAAATTCGCCACACACTGCAAAAGAAGTAACAAGCGAAAACTGGAAGCATTCATATTCACGCAACAAAGCAGCATACCCACTTAAATGGATTGCAGATCATAAATTCTGGCCTCCCGTAAGCCGCGTTGACAATGCTTATGGCGACAGAAACCTGGTTTGCGCTTGCCTGCCTATTGAAGAATATATGACAGAGGAACAGGCAGTATAATTTTTCAGCTTACCAATTTGTTAAATAAAGGTATTGAAGTTCTAAAAAATGTTAATTTTGCGTTAAATAATTCACACACTATTCATAAACCTTAATTTTAAAAAATGAAAAAACTCTACACACTTGCATTAGCTCTTGGAATTGCAGGAATGGCAAATGCACAAAAAATCTCAAACACTTTACCGCTTAATAGCCGCTTAGATCGTACCACAACAGGCGAGAGAACACCAACGGATACGCTTGGACTTGATGCTTTCTTCGAAGGTTCACCAACAGTGAATGGTTCACAAGGTGGTGGTTACGTAGTTGGAAACAACGCTTATGACGATAAACAAAAAGCACAGGTTTACTTACTACTTACAGAAGGAACACTAGTTGAAGAAATTCTTTTTTGGTTCGGAGCAAAAGAAAATACTTCAGGTGATCAAAATTCTAAAGTTGTTGCTAAAGTTTATACTGCTGATGGTCCGGGAACAGTAGATGCAGGATCTGTAACAACAGGAGCACCTAACACGGTTCTTGCATCCGTAGATGTATTTATTTCTGATATTGATACATCAGGAGAGTTTACCGTTGCTACTTTGCCTTCACCTCTTTATGTTGCCGGTGATTTTGCCGTTGGTTTTGATGTTACAACAATTGCTTCTGGTGATACAGTTGGATTAGTTGCAACTGCTGACGGAGATGCTGGACAATCTGAACTTTCATGGGAACAATGGAATGACAACACTTGGCACACAATGTTTCAGGCTTGGCCTTTGGATATTGACTTTGCTATTTGGCCTGTAGTTGACAATAGTTCTGCAAGCATAGATGACGAAGGTTTCTTTAGTGGAATCAAATTAGGTCAAAGCCAGCCAAACCCTGCAGGTGCTGAAACTACCATTCAATACGAATTGCAGAACAACGCAAATGTTACTTTTGAAATGTATGATGTAACAGGCAAAAAAGTTCTTTCAATGAACGAAGGCGCCCAGAACAAAGGAAAACACATCATTAACCTTACTACTGAAAAAATTGCGAGCGGAACATACTATTACTCTTTAAAAGCTGACAACAACAGAATTACTAAAAAACTTGTTGTAGCTAAATAGTCAGGGCTAACTCAAACTAAAAAAGTCCTCACGCCTTAAAAACGTGGGGACTTTTAAGTTTAGATTAAAAAATCATTACTTTTATCCATCCAAATTAATTTTAAAACACTAACTAAATGAAAAAAATCTTTACCTCAATCAATTTAATTATTGCAACTGTGTTTTCGGCCTCAGCTCAGAATGATACACTTTTATTTGAAAATTTCCAGGCTGACACATTGTTTCAAATTACTGTTGGTTTTCCAACAGGAGAAAATCTATATCCAGAATGGGTAAATTATGATTTAGATGGTCTGCCCGATCAAAGCGGAGGTACAACTGAAAGGCCTGACGAATGGTTTCCTGTCTATGCTTTTGCTGTTGCAGACTCATTTTATTTGCCAAGTGTTTTCACAGATTCTTTAAATGTTGCAATGGCAAGCAATTCATGGACCAATGATGCATCAACTCCTGTTGCAAATTATCTGGTTACTCCTAAAATATTTATCAGTGATGGGCAGGCAATTCTGAGATGGAAATCAGCTCCGTTTCAAACACCACGTTACCTTGATGGATACGCTGTTGTTGTTTCAACTACAGGTAATGAAGATTATCAGTTTACCGATACTATAGCAAGTTTTGCAGAATTTCTTTCAGCTACTGACTTAGATGATACAACAACCTACACTTATTCATCGGGTTGGAGACATACTCTTCTTGAAGATAATGATGGTGACATCTTACGTTACAGAGGAATTTTGCAGGAATGGGAAGTTTCGCTTGCTGCTTATGCAGGTATGAGTATTCATATTGCATTTATCCATAATTCAACAGACGATAATCTGATTTCAATTGATGATGTATTGGTTTTAGGTACAGGCAATGTAGGAATTAACGATAAACCAACAAATGAAATAACCTTAGCTCTTAACCCTAACCCGG
>SXHM01000095.1 GCA_005773695.1 Bacteroidota bacterium | reverse complement strand
TTGAACAACATCTCGGCCAATGCTTTTGCCAACTCAGTTTTTCCAACACCTGTTGTTCCCAGGAAAATAAAGGAACCTATTGGGCGTTTCTCATCTTGCATTCCTGCGCGGCTTCTGCGGATGGCATCTGAAACAGCTGTAATTGCCTCTTCTTGCCCAACCACACGTTTATGCAATTCTTCTTCCAGGTGCAGCAGTTTTTCTTTTTCACTTTGTAACATTCGTGTAACCGGAATTCCGGTCCAGCGTGAGATAACTCCAGCAATGTCTTCAGCATCTACTTCCTCTTTTATCATGGCAGAATCGCTTTGCATTTCCACCAACTTATCCATGCTTATTTTTAATTTTTCTTCTTCCTCTTTAATCCGACCGTACCGGATTTCAGCAACTTTTCCATAATCGCCTGCTCGCTCAGCCTGTTCAGCCTGTAACTTGAAATTTTCGATGTTTTCTTTTGCTTTCTGTACCGCTTCAACAATGTCTTTCTCTCCTTGCCATTTTGCTTTCAAACGATTTCGTTCTTCAGTGAGATTGGCTAATTCTTCGCCCAAACCTTTCAGCTTACTTGCATCATTTTCACGTTTGATTGCTTCCCGTTCAATTTCCAGTTGGCGAATTTTACGTTCAATGTTTTCCAGTTCTTCCGGTGAAGAATTGATTTCAATGCGCAATTTTGCAGCAGCTTCATCCATCAGGTCAATAGCCTTGTCCGGAAGGAAGCGGTCGTTAATGTAACGCTGCGATAATTCAACGGCAGCAATAATTGCTTCATCTTTAATGCGCACTTTGTGATGCGTTTCGTAACGTTCTTTCAGTCCGCGTAAAATGGAAATAGCATCGGCTGCATCCGGTTCGTCCACCAGTACTTTTTGAAAACGTCTTTCCAATGCTTTGTCTTTTTCGAAATATTTTTGGTATTCGTTTAGAGTTGTTGCTCCGATTGAGCGCAGTTCTCCACGTGCCAATGCAGGTTTAAGTATGTTGGCTGCATCCATGGCACCATCACCGCCTCCGGCACCAACCAATGTGTGAATTTCATCAATGAAAAGAATGATTTCACCTTCTGCGCTGATCACTTCTTTTACTACTGATTTTAATCGTTCTTCAAACTCACCTTTGTATTTTGCACCGGCAATTAGTGCGCCCATGTCAAGTGAATAAATCTGTTTTGATTTCAGATTTTCAGGAACATCGCCATTAATGATGCGATGCGCCAACCCTTCTGCAATTGCTGTTTTTCCTACACCGGGCTCACCAATCAAAATCGGATTATTTTTTGTTCTGCGCGAAAGGATTTGCAGCACTCTTCGTATTTCTTCATCTCGACCAATTACAGGATCAAGTTTGCCGTTTTGTGCTTGCTTATTCAAATGAATTGCATATTTATTCAGAGCGTTATAGGTTTCTTCTGCGCCTTGACTGGTTACCTTAGAGCCTTTACGCAAATCAATAATTGCAGCTTTCAAACCTTTTTCAGTTACACCATTGTCTTTCATTAGTTGAGAAATGGTATCTCCAGCGGAAAGAATTCCAAGCAGCAAATGTTCTATAGAAACAAACTCATCACCAAATTCTTTCAGATAAGTTGCAGCTTTTGTCAGCGCTTTGTTTGCACTTTGTGATAAATATTGTTCACCACCTGAAACCTTGGCGTAACTCTGCACAATTCGGTCGAGCGCTTTAGTGAATGATGAAATATTTACATTTAATTTTTTTAGCAAGAAAGGTGTTACATTTCCATCAACGTTAAGAATGCCTTTTAAAATATGACCATTCTCAATGCTCTGATGTCCGTCAGTCATGGCAATCTGCTGCGCCTGCTGCACCGCTTCCTGTGATTTTGTTGTAAAATTATTTAAGTTCATGTGTAGTAATTTTTTTGTTAGTTCTTGATAAAACTCAAACGAACAGCAGCGCAAACATCAAAAAGATATCCAACGCAAAAAATGATAGAAATCAGGAATAATTGGCAGGAAAACTGCTAAGTCTATATGACTATTTGGCTGAATTAAGCGTATCAGATTTTATTTCCTGAGTAGGAATTGCAGGTATTTCACTTACTTTAAAGCGCAGCTTTTTGAGAAAGCCAATTCCTTCCAGTGAAATGTCTTCAGTATAAGTAGTTCCTTCAAATATAAAAGAAATATGCTGACATTTATTCTTCACTGAAAAATCAACTTCTGTAGTGTCTTTCCCTTTCAGAATTATTTTCCCATCGTAGCTGCATTTGTATTCAGGAACCTCATCGCCTGTAAAGTATTTGTTCAGCATATTTATCTCTCCTGAGAAATTGCTTTTGTAGATACCTGTTACATTTCCGGTGCTGTCAGTAAAACTAATTTCCATTGATGAAGTGTGGTCAATAATATCAGCAAGCTTAGATTGGGAACAACTGCTGACAAGGAATGCAAGAAAAATAAAAACAGAAATTCTCATAAATCGTTTTGTGTTTCGGCAGCTAAGATAAATTAATTCTCATCTACTGATTCTGCAATGCTTTTAACTTCTCAGGATAATTGGTAATAATTCCATCAACGCCCCATTGCAATAATTTTTTCATCAGTTTTTCATCGTTCACTGTCCAGACAAACATTTTTTGATTGCGTTCGTGAAGTTTTTTCATAACCCGTTTTCTGGCAAAGCGGTAATTTGGGTTTATACCTGCAACATCTTTGTATTGATATGCACTTCCGTTTTTCATTTTACCATCGTGGTGCATTGGAAGCAACGGCACATTACCAAATACTAATTTGTATACAGGAATTGTTTTGGTCAGTGCAAGCAGATTATTTACTGCAGTATCCTTGAACGATTGCAATTCACACCAATTTTCAGCACCATTACGTTTAATACATTCCAACGTTTTTCTTTCAATTCCGGGATACACATCATTGCCATCTTTTAGTTCTATCATCACTTTTGCTCTGCCATTTACCGTAAAAAGCACTTCGTCAAGAATAGGAACCCGTTCGTTTTTAAATTCTGGTTTAAACCAACTTCCGGCATCGGCTTTTTTTATTTCTTTTAGCGTATGGCTTATAATTTCTCCTTCCAGATCGGTAGTGCGGTCAAGTGTGTGGTCGTGAATGATAATCAGTTCGCCATCACTACTGAGGTGAACATCCAGTTCTACCACATCTGCACCCATTTCAATTGCTTTGTTAAATGATGCCAATGTATTCTCAGGTGCGCTTCCTGAAGCCCCGCGATGTGCTATATTGAGTGTTTTATGAGTTTGAGCAAGGACATGATTTGACATAATTAATAGTGCTGATATAACTGCAATTTTAAAATCTATTTGAATAAACCTTAATACTTTTACTTCATACATAATACTCTCTTCTTTTTCAGCTAATATTGCAGCCAATGACCGCGAACAATAATAAGAAGAAATTATTAAAGCTGTTGGCTTTGCTGATAAAACTGGCAATTATTGCCGTTTCGTTCTGGTTTATATACAAGCAGATTTTTGTAAAGGAAGAGAATGTTGGCATCAGGCGCGGTTTGCGAGATTTTATAAATTTCCCTATTGATTACCGTTTTTTTGCTCTGGCTGTTTTATTGATGCCTATTAACTGGGGACTTGAGGCGCTAAAATGGAAATTACTTATTCAGCGCTTGGAAATAATTTCTTATTTCAAATCATTGAAAGCTATCTTTTCAGGCGTAACTGTAAGTGTTTTTACCCCAAACAGAATAGGTGAATATGGTGGAAGAGTTTTTCACTTAGAGAATGCAAATATCATTAAAGCTACTTTGCTTTCTGTTGTTGGAAGTTATGCTCAATTGCTTGTTACTCTTGTTACAGGCATAATTGCTTTTGCTTTTTTTCTGCCTAATTATGGAACCCCACCGGGATATTTTGGAGTTGCGCAATATTTGATTTTATACTTATTGGGTTTGCTTTTGCTGATTTCATTTAACTATCTTTTTCTGAATACTTCAGTAATTTCATCTTTAGCATCTCGTATGAAATTTTTAGGCAAATACCGCAGCTATGGAAAGGTTTTTAGTTTTCATCCAAGCAAGGAGCTTTTAAAAGTATTGCTATTGAGTTATCTGCGATATGCAGTTTTTGCATTACAGTTTTTTCTGTTGCTTCGCGTGTTTGATGTGCATGTAAATTTCTTTCCAGCACTGATGATGATTTCAATGAGCTATTTAGTAATGACTATAATCCCAACCATTGCCATTACTGACTTTGCTGTGCGTGGATCTGTATCATTATATTTTATCGGATTGCTGTCTGCTAATGAGCCGGGACTTCTTTCTGCATCGTTTGTATTGTG
>SXHM01000094.1 GCA_005773695.1 Bacteroidota bacterium | reverse complement strand
TTTTGGTAACTGAATATATGCCTGGCGAAGAATATTCTGTGGATGTTTTTCGCACGCAAAAGCAAACAATTATTATTCCACGCATAAGAAAAAGTATCCGAAGTGGTATTAGTTTTGAAACTGTTGTTGACTTGCAGCGCAAAGATGTAATTGAATATTCCCAAAAACTTGCTGAGTCGTTAGACCTAAACTACTGCTTTGGTTTCCAGTTTAAGCTGGATGAAAAAAATGTTCCTAAAATTTTAGAATCAAATCCACGAGTGCAGGGGACTATGATTGCTGCTGCTGCTGCCGGATGCAATATGATTTATTATTCAGTTATTGAAGCTTTAAACCCGGGTGGAACCTATCCCTTCAACTTAAAAGACAGAGTAGAATTCAAACGCTATTGGGGCGGTGTGGGAATTGACCAGCAAAATAATGTAATCATTGAAAGCATTTAGCGATTACCTTTCAGAGCGTTACCTTTTTCACCTTCACACTTTTTACACTGACGGCAAAGTAAGCGTTGAAGACCATTTCAGATTTTGTGCCGAGAATAGGGTGAAAACATTGATTTTTACCGAACATGTCAGAAAAGAACTAAAATACTCTTTCAAGGATTTTGTAGCAGAAATAAAAGATTGTAGTAAAAAATATCCCGATGTAAATTATCTCATTGGTGCGGAAGCGAAGGTATTACCCGGTGGAGGATTGGATATACCAGAGGAAATCCTAAACGATATTTCATTAATTGCATTTGCATGCCATGGGTTTCCTGATGATGTAAACCTTTGGTTCAATTCATTTTCAAAATTATTTGAAGATGAAAGGTGGAAAAAATATTACCGTGTTTATGTGCATCCCGGAAGGTTTTTGCAAAAAAGAAACTGGCTGGTAGAGCATACGCAACTTCTTGAAAAGCTTATAAATAAAGCAATTTCAGAAGGCGTGTATGTAGAACAAAACAAACGCGAGATGCTTCCTCCTTCTGCCTTTATTCTTCCTGTCTCTCAAAGTATTGTTGGTTTTGATATTCACCGACAAGAAGATTATGAAAAAGTGCTGACTTATTTTCACGGCAAATGAATAAGATTTTAGTGCTTTGCTATGATTTTCCGCCATTGCCTTCTATTGGCGCACAGCGCCCATATTCATGGTTTCTGCATCTTCATAAATATGGTTTCTATCCAACAGTAATTTGTCGCAGGTGGAAGAAAGGAATAAAAAAACTTGATGAATATTTTGAGGCTGATGAAGGGAAAGAAGAAGTGAATGAAACTTCTGAAAACCGGCTCATTCGTATTCCACACAAACAAAGTATAAAAGATAAACTGATTACTAATTCAGGAATGGATAAGTCTGTTCTTCTTCGAAAATTGCTTACACTGTACGAAACTTTCTTTAAGTGGATTTTTGATTCAGCAGATGATAAAATCTATTTGCAACAACGAGCAGACAAGTTTCTGCAAAAAGAAAAAGTAGGTTTTATTCTTGTTACCGGTGAACCATTTGTGCTTTTCAAACAAGCATACTTACTGAGCAAAAAATACAATATCCCACTTTACCTTGACTATCGTGATGGCTGGACGACCAATCATTCACTAAGCAAATCAGTATTAAATAAACTGCGCTATCAATATGAGCGCAGTTTTGAAGGCAAATATCTTCAACACGCTAAACTATTTGGTTCTGTATCTAAAGAAATAACCGATGGAATTGCCAGTAAATTTAATATCTCCAACAGCAAATCAATTGTTCTGAAGAATGGTGTTGAATATGACTTCTATAAAAGTGTTGAGCAGAAAAAGCAAACCGAATTCAGCATTGTCTATACCGGCACACTTTACGACACTCAACCTGTTGATTCTTTTATTGGAGGACTGGAAAAGTTCATCATTGAAAACAACCCTAAAAATTTCAAGGTTTACTTCATTGGTATTCGTTTGAAGCCGGGCAACTATGTTTCACAAGTTGAAGCACTCGTGCAAAAACACCCTAAGCACATCGTTATTCTTGACAGCTTGCCGTTTGAAGAGATGGTGCAATATCAAATCAGCGCCTCACTCCTACTCATGTTCATTATTGGAAGCCAAAAGAAAGGCATTATCGGTGGAAAAACTTACGAATATGCAGCTACGCGTAATCCCATTTTAGTAGTTCAAGAAGAAAGGACTGAAGAAACTCCTTTCTTTCAGGGTAGAGATATTCAAACTTTTGCATTTTCTTCTGATGAAGTAGCTGAGAAAATTGAAAGCTACTACACCAAATTCCAACAAGGCATACCCATCCAAACATCCATTACGGATGAAGAGATTTTCTCTATTTCAAGGGAATATCAGGTAAAACTGCTTGCAGAAAAACTGAACAGCCTCTAAAACTTTTTTCTTGGTCTTGATCCTTTAGCAAATTTATCACGTCTGGAACCGGCACCACCTTCACGGCTTTCGCCTCCACCACTATAACCCCCTCTGTCTCTTCCTCCGCTGGTTTTGCGGTCTCCGCCACCACCGTAGCCGCCTCTTCCTCCACCATCGCGCTTGCCTCCGTAGCCGCCTCTGTCACCGCCAAACTTGCGGAATTCGCGTTTCTCGCCATCACCTCTGCTATCACTATCGCCATAGCGCTCTCTTTTTGAATCGGCAGGTTTTTCTGATTCTTCTATCTTAATCTTTCTGCCTTTGTAATCGTGTTGCTCAAAAGATGTTTTTAACTTCTCTAAGTCGTTAATACTAACTTCAAAGAATGAATAACTGTTCATCAAATCAATTCTGCCGATACTGGTACTGGCAAGGTCTGCACCTGTGCAAAGGATGTTGAGTAATTGTCCTTTATCAATACCATCTAATCTTCCCAGACTAATAAACATGCGTTTAAAACCTGCTGTATGACTTGAAGAATGTGAGCGGTCGCCTGCAAGATCGTTTGAGTTTTTGTAATACTCAAGGAATCGGTTGAACTCGGTGGATATTAATCGTTTGATAATGTCCTCTTTGCTTAAATGTTCTAACTGGCCAAAAATCTTTGGCAGATAAGGAGCAATTTCCTTTTCGTTAATGGCAGTATTGATACTTTTATCAATCAGCGAAAACAATTGTTTTTCGCAGATTTCTTTTCCTGTAGGTATTTTTGCTTCTGTAAATTTCTTGTTGATGATGCGCTCAATGAAACGAACTTTTCCAATCTCTTTCATATTGATAATCGCGATGGATACACCTGATTTACCAGCACGCGCTGTTCTTCCGCTGCGGTGAGTGTAGTTCTCCGCTTCATCCGGTAAGCTATAGTTGATCACGTGCGTAACATCATCAACATCAATACCTCGGGCTGCAACATCGGTTGCTACGAGCATCTGAATGGTTTTGCTGCGATATTTTTTCATCACGCTGTCGCGCTGCGCCTGTGATAAATCACCGTGAATACAATCTGCACTGTAACCATCTTTTATAAGATGGTCGGCAACGGTTTGTGTTTCGGCACGGGTTCGGCAAAAGATTATGCCATATATATCAGGGTTAAAATCGGCAATACGTTTTAGTGCAAGATATTTATCGCGGGCATGAACCACATAATAGATATGGCTTATGTTTTCAGCACCCTGATTTTTTCTACCAACAGCAATTTCCTTGGCATTGCTCATGTAATTACGGGCAATGTCTGCCACGCCTTGTGCCATAGTTGCCGAGAATAGCCAGGTATGTTTTTCAGAAGGTGTTTTAGCAAGAATTGTATCAAGGTCTTCTTTGAAACCCATGTTCAGCATTTCATCTGCTTCGTCAAGAACGGCCCAATGTATTTCTGTAAGGTCAACCTTTTTGCGGTTGATGATATCTACCATCCTTCCCGGAGTAGCCACAATAACCTGCGCTCCGCGTTTTATCTGGCTTATTTGTCCTTCAATGCTTGCACCGCCATAAACGGCTACTACATTGGCTCCTCTGAAGTTTTTGGTAAAATTGGTGATGTCGCCTGTTATTTGTATGCATAGCTCACGTGTAGGGCACAGCACAATTGCCTGCGCCTTCGGGCTTTCAAAGTCTATGAGTTGCGCCAATGGCAAGCCAAAAGCTGCTGTTTTCCCTGTTCCTGTTTGGGCAAGGCAAATGTAATCGCTATCGTTTTTTAGTAGTTCGGGTATTGCTTTTTCCTGTATCGGCATTGGGTTTTCAAATCCCATGTCCTTGATAGCGCTCAGGATTTTTCCGTCAATTCCCAATGTTTCAAATGTGTTCACTTTGTACGTATTAATTTTTTAAGAGGGCGCAAATGTAGGCTAATTAAGGGCTTGAATTACAACTGGGTGTGAAATAGAATGCAGATTGAGTTGATTAAGCTGATTTTCGCTGATACAGATTTTCACCGCAAAGGCGCAAAGGCGCAAAGAAAGCAACACTTATAAAATGGAGAAAGGTCGCCCTAATTAAAAGACGACCTTTCATAAATTGACAAACCTATAAGCCGGGTTCTGTCTAGCCCTATCATTTATCTATGCAACCTACCCTTCCCGATAGTTCTTTGCAGAACATTGAAGCGGGCAGCTTCAAAATCGGGGTTTATTTGGTCTTACAACTCATAAGGTTTTCCCATACGCGACATTGCTGCCGTGCATTGTGAGCTCTTACCTCACATTTTCACCCTTTCCTGGCATTGCTGCGAGGTGGTTATTTTCTGCGGCACTTTCTGTTATTCATCATTTCTGCTGAACACCTCCTCTTTCGAAGAGTATGGCGCCCTGTGTTGCCCGGACTTTCCTTCCCTTTACCTAACCCGTAAAAGAACGATAGAACAGTTTGTCGGGAGCAAAGATACAGAAAACAAAAGAGGGAGCACTTGCTCCCTCTTTTGTTTAAATGAATATAATACTACTTCTTCTCTCCTTCCGTTCCTTTTCCGGCTCCTTTACCCGAAATAGTATCGCGCATTCCGGTATCGGCTTTTACGTTTTCCATTTTGTAATAGTCCATTATACCAAGGTTTCCGCTGCGGAAAGCCTCTGCCATTGCTTTGGGTACTTCGGCTTCGGCTTCAATTACTTTCGCGCGGGCTTCCTGAGCTTTGGCTTTCATCTCCTGCTCTGAGGCAACGGCCATTGCTCTGCGCTCTTCGGCTCTTGCCTGAGCAATATTTTTATCGGCATTTGCCTGGTCCATCTGCAATTTTGCTCCAATGTTAATGCCCACATCAATGTCGGCAATATCAATCGAAAGAATTTCAAAGGCCGTTCCCGCATCCAATCCTTTAGCTAATACTACTTTAGAAATTGAATCAGGATTTTCAAGTACTGATTTATGTGATTGAGCCGAACCGATAGATGATACAACACCCTCACCTATACGAGCTAGAATTGTCTCTTCGCCTGCACCACCCACCAACTGTTTAATGTTTGCACGAACTGTTACCCTTGCTTTGCATATCAACTGTATACCATCTTTTGCAACTGCAGCAACAGGAGGTGTGTTAATCACCTTAGGGTTTACCGACATTTGAACAGCTTCCAATACATCTCTTCCTGCAAGGTCAATAGCTGTTGCTGATTTAAAATCCAAGGGAATGTTAGCTTTGTCTGCAGAAATAAGTGCATTCACAACCAGTTGAACTCGGCCACCGGCAAGAAAGTGAGCCTCCAATTCATCGCGGTTTAGTTTCAATCCGGCTTTAGAACTTGCAATCAAAGCGTTTACAATAATTTCAGGAGGAACTTTTCTCCAGCGCATTAAAATAAGTTGTATTAGCGAAATCTTTACACCCGAAACCAAAGCAGAAAACCAGAGTCCAACAGGAATAAAATAAAATAAAATCCAAAGTCCGACAAGCGATGCAATGCCGATAATAATGATAAATGGTCGTCCGTCCATGATTTTTAAGTGTTTTTAGTGGTTACAAATAATTTGTTTTCTGTTCTTTTAGTTATAGTGATATCGGTGTTTTCGTCAATGAATTCGCCTTGAGTATGCACTTCAAAATAGTTTCCGTTAATCAAAGCTTTTCCTGAAGGTGCAAGACGCGAAATTGTTTTTCCGCTGTCGCCAACTTTCAATTCTGCGTTGTCAAAAGTATTTACTTTTCCATGCAACTTGGTTTCGAGTGTAAACTTTTTCCAGGTATTAGTTTTAAAACCAATATATACCAATAACAAGGTTAAACTAATTGAACCCGCAAGAACATAAATCCCTGCCTGTGTTCCGTGTTTTGAAAACACAAACCAGATTCCTGCAATCATCAGCACGGCACCAATAACACCCACAAAAGTGCTTCCAGGAACAATCAATAATTCAAGCAGAATAAAGATTAGGCCGAGAACTATGAGAAGAATAATGGCGGTAAGAGACAAGTTCTAATTTTGGAAAGAAAGGTTAGAAATCAGAGATTAGAGGTAAACTTTCTAAATTATTTCTGCTGTTAAACCGCGCTCCTGAATATTCTCGCAAAGCGGACGAAGCTTTTTGAATTCACCTCTTTTGACAGAACATTTTCCATTGTAGTGAATCATCAACGTACATTGTTCTGCCTGCAAGACATCGTGACCGCAAACTCGAACAAGCGTGTCAATCACATAATCAAACGTATTGAAATCATCATTGTAAATGACCAACTCGTTTTGCTTCTTCTCCGCCCTAAGAATTTCTTCTTCAATGTCGGTTTCAGTAATTGTTTCGGGAAATGGGTTCATGATTTTTTATTTTAAAACTTACGCTAAAGGTATGAAAATGATTCTATTCTACCACAGGTTGTTTCTTTGCTTCACTGATGTTGACTTCATCACCATTCAGATATGCAATGATACCCGCATTAAAACCTTTATAGCCGAATTCATTTTTATCCAATGTGGCCTCGGCAAGTGTGGTGTATGCTCCGCTAGAATAATAAACAGGTTCTTCAGAATTTATTGTTCCGGGTTTCAACAAAGAAGCAATATCATCAGGAATTTTTACAGCCGGTAGTTTTAACTTCAGTTTGTAGATAACTCCCTGATGGCTCAACAAATCTGTTTTGTCAAATGGCGGACGTAGTTTTTCTTCTTTTTTATGAACTGCAACTACTTCTTTATTTGTAACAACCTCTTTATAACGTTGCGAATTTACCAATGTATTATTACCTGACTGTTGCTGTGCTTTCAGATTATTCTCCACTATCTGACGACCTATTTGCTCGGCATTCATTCTTTCTAAAAGTTGGCGCAGTTTGCGTTGCTCAGGTGTTTCATTAGTATTTTCGGAATTAATAGATTTTGTTTCATTTACAAGGGCAGTTATTTTTTTCTCTTCTTGTTTTTTCTGTTGTTCAAAAGCAATAAGTTTTGCTTCTTCTGCTTTTAGCTTAGCAGCTTCATCACTTTTTTGTTTTACCTCCGCTGCTATTCTTTCTGATTCAGCTTTTTGTTTTTCAGCTAAAAGTTGTTGCTCTTCAACTTTTCTTTTTTCTTCTTGCTCGGCTTTTAGTTTTTCGTTTTCTTCTGATTTACTTTTTTCTTCTGCAGCTTTAAGATCAGAAGCTTTGCGCTGTTCCTCAGCCAATTTCGCAGCATCTGCAATCATTGTTATTTCAGTTTTATCAGCTATAACATCAAGCTTTTCAAGTTGCTTTGCTGCAATTGCAAGTGAATCGGCAATTCTTTTCATTTTTTCCTGCTGACTTGTTGCTAATTCCATCAACCTTTTTTTCTCATCAAGATTTGCCTGTAATTGTTCTTTCTGCCGTTTTAATTCTTCTTGCTGCAATAATGCTTGTTCAAGTTCTGCTTTATTTGCAGTTTCAGATTCAAGTTTTAATTTTTCGGCAGCAATTCTTTGCTCTTCTGCTTCCTTAGCTTTTTCAGCCATTGCAACATTTTGCTTTTCAGTTTCTGCTTTCAACTTAGCTTCTTCTAACTGCTGAAGTCGCTTTGCTTCATTGCTTGCTGCCAATGAATCTGATTTAGAAACTTTACTATTTGCCTGCGCAATAGAGTCCATAACTAATTTATTCTTGCGGGTTATTTCAGCAGCTGCTTGTTGCTCTTTCAACTTTTGCTCTTCAATTAATTTACGATTGAGTTCGTCTTTCTCCTTTTGAGCTTTTTCTATAGCAGCCTTTTCAGCAAGAAATTTTTCCTGAGCCTCCGAATCAGCTTTGGCCTGCTGTTCTTTCAATTCAGCATTCTTCTTCATTTGCGTTTCAACGGCTAAACGGCCTTCTTCATTATCCTTCTGTATTTTCTCATAAGCTGCTGTTTGTTCAGCTGTCAATGAGTCGTTTTTCAACTTAATATTATTATTAGTTGTAACCTCTGCTTCAGCTTTTTGCTTTTCAGCGGCAGCAAGTTGTTCTTGCTTTACTTTTTGATCTTCTGCAGCTTTCTTTTCTACTTCTGCTTTAGTAACAGCATCTTGTTCTGCTTTCAACTTTGCATCTTGCAAAGCTTTCATTTCTGCTTCAGCATTTGCAGCTAACTCCTGCTCTGCCTTTAGTTTTTCATCAGCTTTACGTTTTTCTTCCTGTGCTGCTT
This sequence comes from Bacteroidota bacterium, assembly GCA_005773695.1. The sequence continues at coordinate 1,333 of SXHM01000094.1, read as the reverse complement.
TTAGTTTAGCCTCTTCTGCCGACTTCTTGTCTGCTTCAGCTTTTGCGAGGGCATCTTGCTCTGCTTTTAACTTAGCAGTTTCTAATGCTTTTTTCTCGGCTTCTGCTTTCAACAGAGCTTCTTGTTTATTGGATTCAATTTCAGCAAGTGCCTTGTTTTGTGCTGAAGCATGTAACTTTTCTTCTTCTGTTTTTTGCGTTTTGTAACTTGCAAATTCTGCATCAGAAATAATTTTCTTATTCTCTGTTTTTGCTTTTTCAGCTACTTGTTCGTTAGTATAAACGCTGCTGATACTTGTTCCTGCTGTTTTTCCGGTTGCATCAAACCAATTAGTTATTGCTAGTGTTTCACCTGTTGCTTCTTTCTTCAAATTAATTTTTTGTTCAAAAAATTCCTGGCTTGCTTTTGCAGGAACTGTCAAATCAAATTTGTGCGACACAAAATCTTCGGGTGTAACTTCAACATTGTAGTTTTTTCCGGGTGGTAACAGCAAAAGGTATTTACCATTCAAGCGATTTGAATTAAAAGTGCCGACTAAAATATTTGTCGTTTTATCGGTTACTTTTATTTCTGCTTTTGTATAAACCCGCTCCCCATTAATAGCAAACTCACCTTTTATTGCTAACGGTTGATTAGACGGTGAAAGACCTTGCGTGTTTATTTTATAGACTTTTATTTTTCCTGGTTTAGTAAAATTTTTGCTCGCGAAATAAGCAAATGCTCCCGCCTCATCCGATGCATAAAAAATATCATCATCAGGCGAATTGATTGGATGAGCAAGGTTTACAGGTGCTGACCATTTACCGCTTAGTTCGTCAAAAACAGAAAGGAAAATATCATACCCCCCCATTGTGTTGTGTCCTTTAGAAGAGAAGTACAAGGTCTTTCCATCGGGATGCAGAAAGGCAAACTCTTCATCAAAAACGGTGTTTAGCGGTTCGCCAATATTGACAGGTGCTGACCACTCCCCATTTGGTAATTTATTTACTTTGAAAAGTTCGCGGCTGGTGTTTAATCCTTCATCACTGAAGCCTGAATAAACAATGCTTTGATTTTCTGTTCCTACAAAAATCAATGTATTGTCTTCCATTTTCACATCTTTCTTTGATTTAAAATTCAGTGGCTTGGGAATTATGCGCCCTTTCATTGACTTTAAATCATAGTTGCGGAAAAATTCTTTTTCAAGTGTCTCTGTCTTTTCAATTGCCTGAAGAGTAACATTTTTATTATAAAGATTCTTCCCGTTTTTACATTGCTGAATGAAACGTGTAACATCCAACGGGTCGGTAGTTACTCCAATTTTAGATTTGTACTTTTCATAAAAACCAAGCGC
>SXHM01000093.1 GCA_005773695.1 Bacteroidota bacterium | reverse complement strand
ATTAAAAACAGTAGCTTTTATTATACCTTCAACCGGCAAATTCAGCCATAATGCAAAATTCAAAAAAGGCTTGCCAACTTTAAGAAGTATAGGGTAACTTATAAACTTAAAAAGTAAATATGCTTTGCGCAGCTCCTGACCGGACTTTTCTTTAAAAGCTATTTCTGTATTGCTGAAAGATAGCATGAAAAAAATGAAAATAACAGCGAATATAGCAACTTAAAACCTGAACCTGATTTGTGCCTTTATCTCAGATTTTGTGCTTCCCTCGATTTCGCTAGTACCAGAGCTGATAATGCTTCTGTTATTATAGAAGGTTACTGCATAACGAAACCATATATCAATGCCTCGAATAATATTGTAACGTAATGTTAAATATGTTCTGCTGCCTTTGTAATAATAGGCAGGAATTGAAAATGCATACAAAACATCATTTTCATAAGCATACAATCGTGCATTGTAAGTATCCGTATCAAACAACGCATATCGGAAAGACAATGAAACCGGACTTTTTAGCGCTTTCCATGTTATATCCTGATACATAAGCCAACCTTTTTCTTTACCATCATTTCCACGTTCGTAAACTATATGCTCCACACGATTGCGTAACTGAACAGAAGAAGAAATCTTATACGTGATATTGAAACGAAAATTGGTGGTTGAATAATCATCCAGAAAATCAATTGTCAGTTCATCGTCATTGGTGTTTATTTCTTTCATCTGCTTGCGGATGCGGAAATAGGCTTCCAATGTTTTCGAAGGTGCAAAGGTAAGCTGTGCCAAGTATTCATAACCCTGAGACGGGGCATTAACCTGATAACGTAACCAAGGAAATTTAAAAACATCAACATAACCCATCAGATTCCAACTTTTCAGAATCTGTGCTCGGAAGCCGAAGTAAATAGCGCGTTCATTTAATATTCTTGAGTTTTCAGAAATTGCGTTGGCATAAACTGCCTGATAATTTTTAGGAAAACTGCGATACATTGCAACAAAAGTTACGCGCGGATCAACACTTAATAACAATCCGTTAGTTGTTGCCACACTTCGGTTTGCACTAACAGATGTTTCGCCAAAAAAATTAAAATTTCGGAATACATAATTATAATCAATTCCTATGTTGGTATTTTGTTTCCCGTTGAATTCATAGAGATTATAAAGTTCATCCGTTCGCTGATAATTACTCCCGAAAATGTAGTGAACAGCAGTAAGTCCAATTCTTAAATTACGCTGAATAAAACTCAGGTTTCCACCAAAAATAGTTTCACTCAATGTTTTTCTTTTAGCCAATTCAGATGGCGTTCGGTGTAAACCCGAAGTAAGAAAAGAAGTAACGGTTGTAACTTCATCTCTTGTTGTATCAATGATTGCAGAGCCGTCTATATTTTTATGCGAAAAAAATCCGGTTGCATGAAATTTGCCGAATTGCCAGGTTGTTCCAACACCGCGAAGAAATAGATTTTCGTCCGCTCCTGTGTATGCTTTCAAACCCGTAGAATTTCGTTTAAGAGAAGTCCCGTCAGCTGTTTTACCGAATGCAAGTCCGCTCCAGAAAGTTAAGCCTTGCCCGAACTGTGCCTGAAAATCACCAATCGCCAGTGCTTTCATACGTCCGATATTGCGGAGAAAAAAATGTCCTGAGTAAAAATCAAAACCTTGTTTTTGTGAGCCCTTAAAAAACTCCTCTCCCTGATCTTTTTCGGCAGTAATTCCCCAACTCACATTGTTTGAATAAGTGAAACGATAACGTAAAAAAAGTCTTTCAGGGCTTCCCGAAAAGCGTGAATTTTCACTTGTTGTCGAATCGCTTTCTGAATAACCTTCTTGCTCCTCTAATATTTGCTGATAACGAAAAAAAACATCGTTTTTCCCGTATTTAAACATATCGCGTAACGTGAATTTTGCATTATCAATATCACCGGAAACCATTGTGTATGTTGCTATATTGCGGATTGTTTGTAAATCAAACCCGTCAATACTTTGCAACTCATAAACTGAAAGAAGTTTTCCATTACGTGCAATGTGGTCAAGTAAATTACTGATTTGTATATCGGAGAGTAATGCAAGTTCATCTAAGTCTTCATACGTTGCATTATTAAGATTAAGTGGTTTCTGAATATACTGCGTCAATTGATCAACCAACATGGTATAATCGATTTCTTCTTCAGTATTTTCTGCAATGGTTTCTACCTTTTTCTCAATCAGATTTTCGTCTTTTGTATCAATCTGAGAAGATGCAGAATTTGATAGGAAAATAAATATTACTGCAAAGACGCAAAGGCGCAAAGAAAAGGTGATAAAACAAATCTTCGCTTCTTTGTGCCTCAGAGGTGGAAAAACGAACTTCATTATTTGAAATTATAACTCAACGAAGCCATTGGCGATAATCCCAGAACAGGATGAACCGTTGAGGCTAAATCAATATTGAATTTCTCAGAAATGTTAAACCCAATTCCGAAACTACTGATAAAAGGATTGGTTGAAATTCCTGCTCGCAGGTAGAATAATTTTACCGGCCGGTATTCCATTCCCATCTTAAAAATCGGGCTATGGTCAATGTCCTTTTCTGCTTCAGCACTAAGAAAAACCTTTTCCGAAAAATTGAATTGTAAACCTAGCCGAAGAATTGTTGGAATTCGCTCGTTATTATAGTTTGCCATTTTTGCTCGTGTCAGATTGTAAACATGAAAAGCGACAACCAATTTTTTCAGAACTGTTGCTCTAACTCCTAACTCAGCAGTAAACGCTCCCTTTCTTCCATAGTTTTCGGCAACATAGGTTGAAAGATAATTCATCCCTACACCTGCAGAAAAATTTGGTCCGAAACTCATTGCATAAGATAAATTGTATTTGCTTTCGTTGTAAAGTGAGTAACCAAAACGCGAATAGCTGACACCAAACACACCTGCCTTTTTTGTAGGCAAAACAAAAGCTGCACCTTGTAAACTCATTTCCTTTACAAGAAACTTATTCTCGTAATAAACCGCTGCAGTAATGTTTTTGTGATAGGCAAGATTTGCCTGATTGTGATATACTGCCCAAACATCAACCAAACAAACTGAAGCATTGCCTATAGCTGCAGAACGTGCGCCAAGAGGCAGGTTTTCATTACCTGAAAAAACAGGTTGAAAAACAGTAAAAAGAAATGAAATAATCAGAAATCTTTTCATTAAAAATTTGCATGAAAGATAAACAGGTTTTTGAAACCGTGTGTTACCAAATTCTTATCTTTTCTTTTTGGTGTTTTCCACTTCTTCCATAGAGCCCATCACTTTTTCTCTTAACTCTTCTTTGAAGTCGGAAAGCTTTTTCTGAACTTTTTTATCAGATGTTCCTATGATTTGTGCAGCCAGAATTCCAGCATTCTGCGCTGCATTAAGTGCAACTGTGGCTACAGGAACTCCATTTGGCATTTGTAAAATTGAAAGAACAGAATCCCATCCATCAATTGAATTAGAAGACTTGATTGGCACACCAATAACAGGCAGCGGAGTCAGTGAAGCTACCATTCCCGGAAGATGAGCAGCTCCCCCGGCACCGGCTATAATTACTTTCAATCCGCGCTTAATTGCTGTTTTTGAATATTCAAACATGCGATCGGGTGTGCGATGTGCAGACACTACTGTTATTTCGTAAACAACTCCAACTTTATCAAGAAACGCAGCAGCTTCTTTCATTACCGAAAGGTCGCTTTTGCTGCCCATTATTATACCAACCATAGTTTGAAATTTATAACTGTAAATCTAAAAATAAAATTCAGGTACTTTTTACTTTCAAGGTTTTCTTAACCCGTTCAGCTTTCTCCATCGCGCTTTTCAAATCTTTATCAATAATTGTAACGTGTCCCATTTTGCGGAAAGGTTTTGTAGTTACCTTTCCGTAGAGATGAATATTTACTCCATCTATTTTCAATACTTCTTCAAGACCTTCATATACTGCATCACCTGTAAAACCAGGCTCTCCCAACAAGTTCACCATTACTGCTGAAGTTTTTATATCCGTATTTCCGGCAGGCAAATTAAGGATTGCGCGAAGGTGCTGCATATATTGTGAAGTGAAATTCCCTTCAATTGTTTGATGTCCGCTATTGTGAGGGCGCGGTGCAATTTCGTTCACTAAAATTTCACCCGTTTTAGTTAAGAACATTTCCACAGCAAGTATGCCAATCATCTTCAACGATTCTATTACATGTACTGCAATTTCTTTTGCCTGTTTTTCTGTTTCTGAACTTATGTTGGCAGGCGTAAAAAGATAATCAACCAAATTTACTTCGGGGTTAAAAACCAGCTCTACCGTTGGAAAGGCCGATATTTCTCCTTTCGCATTTCGTGAGACAATCACCGAGATTTCTTTTTCAAAATCAACCAGTTTTTCTAAAACGCTTGGTACATCAAATGCATTTTCAAGATTGTTTGCATCCGTTAAACGAACTACTCCACGACCGTCATAGCCTTCTTTTCTCAGCTTCTGAAAAAATGGAAATTCAGCAGCGAATTGTTTTATCTCCTCTTTGTTATTGACTAAATGAAAAGACGCAGTCGGAATTTTATTCAGTCTGTAAAACTGCTTCTGCAAACCTTTATCCTGAACTATTCTCAAAATTTCGGGTTGCGGATAAACCTGTAACCCTTCCGCTTGAAGTTTTTCCATCGCTTCCACATTTACGTGCTCAATTTCAATAGTAAGCAAATCAACCTGCTTCCCGAAATTATAAACGGTGTCAAAGTCTTTCAGACTTCCTTGAAAAAATTCAGAACATAAATCTTTGCATGGAGCGTTTGCATCCGGGTCAAGAATATATGTGGAGATATTCAGATTTACCGCTTCCTGTATAAGCATTTTGCCCAACTGTCCGCCACCCAAAACACCTAACTTGAAATTATTGTAAAAAGGTTTGCTCATGGGGCAAAAATAAAAAAATTAGTACCCTCTTTTTGCTAATTCCTCCAAACTCTGAGTGCAAAAAGGATAGAGCAACAACTAATCACCTATTCTCTATCTTTGCCGCCCTAAACAGCATATAATATGAATGTTACTATAATAAAACACGATGGGAAAAAGGCGCAATCTGCGAAAGCAATTCTTGTTCGTAAAAATTCGGGGATTAATAATCTGAACCTGAGCAGAGACGAGAAAGATTTTGTTGCCGTACAAATTAAAAGTGATAAAAAATTTATCACATTAAACCGCTACAAGAGTATTGTATTTCTAATTGTAATTGACAAAAAAGAGGATGTAAATTCCGAGAATGAATTAGCAAGAAAAGCCGCTGATAAACTGATTACCCAACTGAATGATTTAAAAATAAAAGAACTCTGTGTTTCAGCACCCGGAGAAAAAGCTGGATTGGCTCTTGCCTTTGCTGAAGGCCTTGCGCTTGCAGGTTATCAGTTTCTGAAATACTTTAAAGATGCTGCAGAAAAAACCAACTCATTGCAGACTGTTTCTGTTGAACATAAAGATGTAAGTAAAGCACATTGCGATGAATTGAATATAGTAACCGAAGATACAAACACTGCACGCACTTTAGTCAATGAGCCACTATCTTACCTCACTGCAACTGCTTTAGCCAATGAAATAAAAAAGTTGGGAAAACAAGCAGGCTTTAAAGTAGAAGTACTAGATAAAAAAAGAATTGAAACCCTGAAAATGGGTGGTTTGTTAGCCGTAAACAAAGGAAGTATTGACCCTCCAACGTTTACTATTCTTGAATGGAAACCTGCAAAAGCAAAAAACAAAAAACCTATTGTATTTGTAGGAAAAGGAGTAGTGTTTGACACCGGAGGCTTGAGTCTTAAACCAACCAAAGGCAGCATGGACCTGATGAAGAGTGATATGGCAGGAGCTGCTGCTGTTGCTGGTTCTGTATATGCAATAGCAAAAGCTAAATTGCCGGTTCATGTAATTGGTTTAGTGCCTGCAACGGACAACCGCCCTGACGGAAATGCCTACGTGCCGGGCGATGTAGTGAAAATGATGAGCGGTTTAAACATTGAAGTATTGAATACCGATGCTGAAGGACGCATGTTGTTAGGAGATGCTCTTCATTATGCAAAAAAATACAATCCTGAAATAGTAATTGACCTTGCAACACTTACAGGCGCTGCTGTTGCTGCAATCGGCAAATACGGAATTGTGAGTATGGGAACTGCCAACGAAAAACAAATGAACAAACTGGCAGAAAGCGGAAACCGTGTTTTTGAACGTTTGGCTCCGATGCCTTTCTGGGATGATTATGCCGAACTTCTGAAAAGCGAAATTGCCGATATGAAAAACATTGGCGGACCTCATGCTGGTGCTATAACAGCCGGAAAATTTTTAGAACGCTTTACGGATTACCCTTGGATTCACCTTGACATTGCAGGTCCTTCATTTGCTGAACAACGAGATAGTTATAGAGGAACAGGCGGAACAGGAGTTGGGGTTCGCTTACTCTATGATTTTGTAAAAAACAGTTAATCCGCTGAATCCGCGTGCTATTTTACTATGTCAGAAAACGAAAAAAAAATAAAAGTAGGGGTATCACTCGGTGATATTAACGGCATAGGTCCGGAAGTAATTATTAAAACTTTCCTTGACCCGCGAATGTTGGATATATGCACACCCATACTTTTTGGTTCCAACAAAGTAACCTCTGCCCATCGCAGAATTCTGGAGATAAACGATTTTAGTTTCAATCCGATTACAAAACCGGCAGAGGCAAATCCTAAACGCGCCAACATAGTAAATATCTGGCAGGAAGAAGTACCGCTTGAAATCGGGAAATCAACTCCCAATGGAGGAAAATATGCCCTGCTTTCATTGGAAGCAGCAACTAATGCTTTGAAAAATAAAGAAGTTGATGTTTTGATTACCGGTCCTATTAATAAGGACAATATTCAAAGTGAAACTTTTAAATTTTCGGGACACACAGAATACCTTGCTCAACATTTTGAAGCAAAAGAACATCTTATGTTTATGGTAAACGGCAACCTGCGCGTTGGCTTGGTTACAGGACATATTCCTTTGAATGAAGTCAGCAAATCTATCAGCACTGAAAAAATTATTGCCAAACTGAAACTTATGCAGCAAAGCCTGATTCAGGATTTCGGAATCAGCAAACCCAAAATTGCCTTGCTCTCGGCAAACCCGCATGCAGGAGATAATGGTCTGCTCGGCAATGAAGAAAAAGACATTATTACACCAACCGTAAAACAAGCAATAGAAGCAGGAATGCTTGTTTATGGTCCTTACCCTGCGGATGGATTTTTCGGCTCCGGTAACTGGAAAAACTTTGACGCAGTTTTGGCAATGTATCACGACCAGGGCTTGGTACCATTCAAAGCACTTTCGTTTGATAGTGGAGTAAATTTTACGGCTGGTTTATCAGTTGTCCGTACCTCTCCCGACCATGGAACGGCTTATGATTTAGCCGGAAAAAACAAGGCCTCTGAAAATTCTTTTCGTGAGGCTGTTTACCTTGCCTGTGATATTTTTCGCAAACGTCAGGAACACAAAGAAATCTCAGCAAATCCGCTGAAATTCAGCAAACTGAAAAAGGATTATTGATTTTTATCGCCCATTTACATATTTTTCTACCTTTGCACCCCCTTGTTTAAAAATGAAGACTCTAAATCAGTATAGTATTCAGTTTACGGGACTTAAGCCCGGAAGACACGATTTTGAGTTTGAGGTAGACAAGAAGTTCTTTGAGAGCATTGAGTATTCAGAGATACAAGATGGCAAACTAAACGTTGCTCTTGCATTGGATAAACATACTAATATGTTGGTACTTGACTTTGTAATTGCAGGTGATGTAAACGTTCCCTGCGATCGTTGCGGTGAAGATTTCCTATTGCCATTAAAAGCTAAGGAACGTCTTATTATAAAGTTCGGTGAGCAAACCACAGAAGTAGCAGAAGATGTATTGGTTATTCCGCGCAACGAAAGCGAAATAAATGTGGCGCACTTTATCTATGAATACATTATTCTTGCTTTACCTCAGAAAAGAGTCCATACTGAAGGTAAATGCAATAAAGAAGTTCTGAAAAGACTTAAAGAATTAGAAGACGATAAAAGCAAAGACACCGACCCACGTTGGGACGGATT
>SXHM01000003.1 GCA_005773695.1 Bacteroidota bacterium | reverse complement strand
GGGTTGCAAAAGTATGTCTCATAATGTGCGGACTTCTTTTTTCAATTGTTGTGACAAGGCTAAGATACTTGTTTGCTAAATTGTAAACAAATTTTTCGCCCATTTTTTTGGCTTTATCGTTTACAAAAAGAACTTCATTGTCCATATTTTGCCCTGATTGTTTCTGTTTTTCAGCAAGATAGCTTTTAATAGAAACTGCCAGTTTATCTGTGAACGGTATAATCCGCTCTTTATTGCGTTTCCCTAAAACTTTAAGTTCGCGGTTGTAGAAATTTACGTCAGATGTTTTCAGGTTGATTAGCTCTGCTCTTCGCATTCCTGTTGAATATAGCATTTCCAGCACTAATTTATCGCGTGTTCCTTTGAATCCGGTCTCAAATTCAAGATTGTTGAATAATTGCTCCATATCAAGCTCACTTGCAAAGTGGGGAATTTGCTTTTTAACCTTTAAAGTAGAAATTTTTTGAGTTGGATTGTAATCAATCAAACCTTCACGTTTCAGAAACTTGAAATAGGACCGAAGTGCCGTTATTTTACGGTTTACCGATCTGGGATTTAGTTCTTTCTCCATCAGCGATACAATCCATGAGCGGACATCGTGATGTTCAGGCTTGTGATCATCAGGCAGTTGCAACTCATCTTTCAGGAAAAGATAAAACTGCGTTAAATCGTTGGTGTAGGAAATGAGCGAGTGGGGCGAATAGCGCTTATCCTTTCTTAAATAGTCAATGAAAGTAGTAATCGCCATAAATTAAAAAAAGGAATTTGACTTTGTAACGAACGTAAACGGTTTTAGTTTACATTGTAAGTCAAATTCCTTTAGGGAATATTCTATATCCTTCCTTTTCAGGAAAGTTAAAAGTGGCTATTATGCCTCTTCTTCAGCTCTTCTAAGTCCTTGAACGTAGATAGCTTTTTTTATTTCAGTTCTTCTTTTAACCGAAGGTTTTGTGAATTGTTGTCTTTCACGAAGTTCTTTAACAACAGCAGTTTTTTCAAACTTACGTTTAAACTTCTTAAGAGCTCTTTCAATGTTTTCGCCTTCTTTGATAGGAATTACAAGCATGTTTTTATCTTTTTTTTTGAAACGGGCTGCAAAGATAGAAAAAGGTTTTTAATCACAAAATCGGTTTCAATATTAATTTAGCCGCTTCTTCAAATGGCAGGAACTTTTCTTGAAACTCCTATAGAATATCTGAAAGGCGTTGGACCTGAGCGCGGAAAGTTGCTGCGAAACGAATTGAACATCACCTGTTTTGGTGATTTACTTTCTTATTTTCCTTTCCGTTATGTTGACCGCACCAAGTTTCATAAAACCACAGAATTGGACGCTGATATGCCTTATGTTCAATTAAAAGGCAAGATAATTTCAATGGAAGTGGTTGGGAAAAACCGTGCGCAACGGATGGTTGCCAACTTTAAAGATGATTCAGGAATTATTGAACTGGTTTGGTTTCAGGGAATAAAATGGCTTAAAAATTCACTTAAACCGGGAATTGAATATGTCGTTTTCGGGAAGCCAACGGTTTTTAACGGGAAGTTCAACATTGCTCATCCTGAAGTGGATGAGGTAAATGAGGAAAATCTGAAACTGCAAAGTTCGCTGCAAGCCATGTATTTCAGCAGTGATAAACTGAAAACAAGAAGTTTAGATAGTCGCGGAATTTCAAAATTGGTGAGGGCTGTTTTGCAAAGTGGTACAGGTAAAATACCTGAAAATCTTCCAGCAGATATTATCAGCAACCAACGTTTTGTTTCAAGGGAAGCGGCTTTTTATCAAATTCATCTTCCTGCAAATCCTGAATTACTGAAAAAAGCAGAAATGCGATTGAAGTTTGATGAACTTTTTTACATTTCGCTTACGTTATTGCGGCAGAAATCGGTGAACCAGAAAACCTTTCACGGGTTTAGGTTTGGCAGTATTGGGGAGTATTTCAATACGTTTTATAAAACCAATCTTCCGTTTGAACTAACCAATGCACAGAAAAAAGTATTGAAAGAAATTCGCACAGATGTTGGTTCGGGAAAACACATGAACCGCCTGTTGCAAGGTGATGTGGGAAGCGGAAAAACAATTGTTGCACTCATGACCATGCTCATGGCTTTGGACAATGGCTTTCAGGCTTGTTTGATGGCACCAACCGAAATTCTGGCGGCACAACACTTTGAAAGTATTTCGGCTCTTTTGAAGGGAATGAATATAAATGTGGGTTTACTGACCGGTTCAACAAAAATTTCGGTGCGGAGAAAGATACATGAACAATTGCTTTCGGGAGAGATGCATATTTTGTTGGGCACACATGCCTTGATTGAACCAAAAGTTCAGTTCAAAAACCTTGGGATGGTGATAGTGGATGAGCAGCACCGTTTTGGTGTGGAGCAACGCGCCAAACTCTGGAAGAAAAATACTAATCCGCCACACGTGCTGATTATGACGGCAACACCTATTCCGCGCACATTAGCAATGACGTTGTATGGCGATTTAGATGTTTCTGTTATTGATGAGTTGCCGCCCGGACGCAAACCGATTAAAACGGTTCATCTTATTGATTCAAATCGGTTACGGATTTTTGGTTTCATGAAAGAACAAATTACCCTGGGAAGACAGATTTATGTGGTGTATCCGTTGATAGAGGAATCAGAAACAATGGATTACAAGGATTTAATGGATGGTTATGAAAGTATGGTGCGCGCATTTCCTCGCCCGCAATATGAGGTTGGAGTAATTCACGGGCGCATGTCGTCTTCAGATAAAGATTTGGTTATGGAACAATTCCAGAAAAACAAAATCAATATACTGGTTGCAACTACTGTCATTGAAGTTGGCGTAAATGTTCCCAATGCTTCGGTAATGGTGATTGAAAGTGCAGAAAGGTTTGGGCTTTCGCAGTTGCATCAGTTGCGCGGAAGAGTTGGTCGCGGTGCCGACCAAAGCTATTGTATGCTGGTTACTTCGTTCAAACTTTCAGCAGATGCAAAACTACGTTTAGAAACTATGTGCAAAACCAATGATGGTTTTGAAATTGCCGATGTGGATTTGCGCCTCCGCGGGCCGGGTGATTTGGCAGGAACACAACAAAGCGGTTTACCTGATTTTAAAATCTCCAACCTTGCAACGGATGGCGCCATTCTTACTGAAGCCAGAAATGCTGCGCTTAAAATTCTGGAAGATGACCCGCAATTTTCGCAGCCTAAAAATCAGGTGATTGTTGAGTTTTTGAATTTTATCAATCGCAATAAAAAGGATTGGGCGAGGATTTCGTGAAGTGAAAAATATTCGTTTAGATTTGTCATAGCTAAATTTACCAGAATGAAAAAAATTCTTGCACAATCGTTTATTCTTCTTAGTCTTTTTTTTATCACCGGACATTTTTCGTCATGCAAAAAGGAGAATTGCGATAATGATTCAATTCCGCAAAACGAAGTTTGCAGAACAAGTAATCTTCCGGTGGTGATGATGCACGGATTTCTTGCTTCTGGTGATACTTGGGCAAATCATGCCATGCGTTTTAGTGCGAATGGGTATGAACAGGATATGCTTTTTGCTTTTGACTGGAACACATTAAGTCAAAGCGGGAATGAAATTTTATTGGATGCATTTATAGATGAAGTTTTGGCTGTAACAGGCGCCAATCAGGTAGATTTAATTGGCCATTCTGCAGGTGGTGGCTTGGGCTATACCTATTTAAGCGACAGCGCTCGAGCTGCAAAAGTTGCTCATTATGTTCATGTTGCCAGTTCGGTTCAACCAGGACCTGCAGGGTCAAATGGTGAAATACCTACTTTGAATCTTTGGAGCGAAGATGATGAGATTGCTTCAGGAGGCGATATTACCGGAGCAACCAATATAAAACTTGTTGGTGCCGATCATTATCAGGTAGCAACCAATGCAGAATCATTTGCTGCGATTTTTTCTTTTTTCAATACAGGAAAAACTGCTTGCACAACAGACCTAATTGCTCAAGAACCTGTGCAGTTATCAGGGCGTGTTGTTACTTTGGGTGAAAACACACCGCTTGTCTCTGCAAGTGTTGAGATATTTGAAGTTTCAGATGTGACAGGTTTCAGAGTTTCAACTTTGCCTGAAGTAACTTTAACAACCGACTCAAAAGGTTATTGGGGCCCATTCAATGCAAAATCAAATATCCGTTATGAATTTCGAGTTGTAAGTGCCGACCCTAACGATCGTGTCGTTCATTATTATCGCGAAGGGGCTATCCGCTCCAATCAGTTTGTTTATTTGCGCACCTTTCCTCCTTCGGGTTCAACTATTGCATTGCTTTTAAACGGTGTTCCAGAAAACACTACACAAAGTGCGTTAGTTGTATTTTCTTCGAGTCAGGCAGTGGTAAACGGAAGAGATAGTCTATCCGCAGGTGGAGTTGATTTATCTTCTTCACAATATGCTTCTCCCGCAAAAACCGCTATTGCATATTTCCTTTATGATGATGGTGACAACCAAACCAGCGGAAACCCTGTTGGATTTTTTGGTTCATTTTCTTTTCTGAATGGAGTTGATATATTTTTTCCGGCTTCACCTGAAACTTCTATTCCTGTTTATTTTAACGGAAGAACCTTACACGCTGCACTGCGTAAACCGCTTGGGCGCCCCGCAT
>SXHM01000092.1 GCA_005773695.1 Bacteroidota bacterium | reverse complement strand
TTTTAAATAAGAAAGCCCCGCGAAAATCGCGGGGCTTTCTTATTTAAAAACATTAAAGACCTATTTTTCTGCTCAAATCATACAAAACAATTCCTGCTGTAACTGAAATATTGAAGGAATGTTTTGTGCCGAATTGCGGAATCTCTAAACAATAATCACACACATCTACAACTGATTGAGAAACACCGTTGACTTCATTCCCGAAAACAGCAGCATATTTAATATTCTCTTCAGGTGTAAAATCAGCTAAATCAATACTGCCTTCAGCCTGCTCGATGCAGAGAATTTTATAACCTTCCAATTTCAATGCCTCGATTGCATCCGATACTTTTAAGAAATATTTCCAGTAAACCGATTCGGTTGCACCAAGGGCTGTTTTAGATATTTCACGATGCGGTGGTTGCGCTGTAATTCCGCAAAGAATAATTTTCTCTATCTTAAATGCATCGCTAGTGCGGAATACTGATCCAATGTTGTGCATACTCCGCACATCATCCAATACTACCACAACTGGCAACTTCTTTTCTCTTTGGAATTCTTCAACTGATTTTCTCCCTAACTCATCATTCTTTAATTTTCTCATTTTACTAAATTAAATATTGTACAAAACTGTTAAAAACTTTAGAATAAGTGTGGCTTTGCACTTTGTATTTTTACTGCGATGAAGAACCGCTCCATGTTAAAAAGCGCAACAGCCGATAAGGAAACCCCATTGATGAAGCAATATAACACCATCAAGGCAAAATATCCTGATGCGTTGCTTCTGTTTCGAGTTGGCGACTTTTACGAAACCTTTGGCGAGGATGCTAAAAAAGCATCGGGCATACTAGGAATTGTATTAACACGGAGAGCTAATGGTGCTGCTGCATATATTGAGTTGGCAGGATTTCCGCATCATTCTTTGGAAACCTATTTACCCAAATTGGTTCGTGCGGGACAGCGTATAGCTATTTGCGACCAACTTGAAGACCCAAAACTGACCAAAACAATAGTAAAGCGTGGCGTTACTGAATTAGTAACTCCGGGAGTTGTATTCAGCGAAAATATCCTTGAGAATAAAAGTAATAACTTTCTCTGCGCTATTCACTTTGGAGATAAAATCTCAGGTATTGCCTTTCTGGATATTTCTACAGGAGAATTTTTAGTTGCCGAAGGAAGTCTTTCACATATCGACAAACTGATTCAAAGCTTCCGTCCTAGCGAAATTATTTTCCAAAAAAATAAAAATAAATTATTTGTAGAAAATTTCGGAGATAAATTCTACACCTTTAGATTTGATGACTGGGTTTTTACTCCAGAATTTACAGGCGAATTATTGCTGCGGCATTTTGAAACAAAATCACTTAAAGGTTTTGGAATTGAAAACATGAAAGCAGCAAGTATTGCTGCAGGTGCAGCATTACATTATCTATACGATACGCAGCATGATAAAATAAAACACCTTTCGCATATTTCGCGGATTGAGGATGAAAAGTACGTTTGGCTCGATCGTTTTACACTCCGAAATCTTGAAATATTAGGATCCGCAAATGAAAAGGGAATTTCTCTTATCAATGTTTTAGATAAAACTATTTCACCAATGGGCGGGCGTTTGCTGAAACGTTGGCTGGCAATGCCTTTAAAAAATAAAGTTGCAATAAATGAGCGCCTTTCGGCAGTGGATTATTTTCTTGCACAGGAAGAATTAAGTGACGAACTAAGAAAAAATATTCGTCTGATTGGTGATCTTGAACGAATTATTTCAAGGGTAGCTGCCGGTAGAGTTAGTCCGCGAGATTTAGTACAGTTAGGAAAAGCATTGCGTGCCATTGAGCCTGTTAAAGTAATTTGCGAAAACAGTTCTAATCCTGCTCTGAAAAAAATTGCAGAACAACTCAATCCTTGCAAACTGATCACCGACAAAATTGAAAAGGAATTAAATCCCGAAGCTCCTTTTATGATACAGAAAGGAAATGTAATAAATGCCGGTGTTTCTGATGAACTAGATGCCTTACGTACAATTGCTTTTACAGGAAAAGATTTTTTATTGGAGATACAAAAACGCGAAGTGGAACGCACAGGAATTACATCACTGAAAGTAGCTTTCAATAATGTGTTTGGTTATTACCTTGAGGTAACCAATGTGCATAAAAACAAAGTGCCTGCCGACTGGATGCGAAAGCAAACACTTACAAATGCTGAACGTTACATCACACCCGAACTTAAAGAATACGAAGAAAAAATTTTGGGAGCTGAAGAAAAAATTCATGCACACGAAGTGCGCTTGTTTAATGAATTAGTTGTTTCGGTGGCCGATTATATTTCACCTGTTCAACTCAATGCAGCGCTTATCAGTCGATTGGATTGTCTGCTATGTTTTGCTACCGTATCGGAAGAAAACAATTATGTAAAACCGGAAATTACAGATGAAAATATTTTGAATATTAAAGATGGCAGACATCCTGTAATTGAATGTGTCATGCCAACCGGTGAGGGCTCCGAGGGGTCGTACACGGTGCCGCGCGCCTATGC
>SXHM01000002.1 GCA_005773695.1 Bacteroidota bacterium | reverse complement strand
AACCCCAGCCATTTCAATGCTGAGTTGTGTAAGAGATTTTCGGTTGTTTGTGGCTCAAAATTTAAATCACGGATAAGTTTTCCCGGTTCATTTTCACCAAGCGGAAAAGGGTAATCAGAACCCAAGGCAATTTTCTCTGACCCGAAAAGTTTAATGATGTAGCGAAGCATTTCTTCGTCATGCACCAATGAGTCGAGCCAGAATTTTCCAAGATACTCCCTCGGATTTACTTTGTTGTCAATGGCAACTAAATCAGGACGGCAATTAAAACCATGTTCAATTCTTCCTATGGTAGCAGGAAAAGAACCACCACCATGTGCAAACGCAACACGCAGGTTAGGACAATTTTCAAACACACCGCCAAAAATCATAGAACAGATTGCCAACGAAGTTTCGGCAGGCATTCCAACTAACCAGGGCAGCCAGTATTTCTGCATTTTCTGTTCTCCCATCATTTCCCATGGATGAACAAAAATAGCAGCGTTCAGTTGTTCTGCTGCTTTAAAAAAATCATGCAATTCAGGCGCGCTTAAATTCCAATCGTTCACATGCGAACCAATCTGAACGCCACGCAAACCAATCTTCATGCATCTTTCCAATTCTTTAATTGCAAGTGCGGGCGATTGCATGGGCACAGTACCCAAACCAATAAAACGTTTGGGATACAGCTGAACAATCTCTGCGATATGGTCGTTCAGAAATTGTGAAAGCTCCAACGCATCATTCGGTTTTGCAGAATAAGAAAACATTACCGGAATAGTAGACAAAACCTGAACATCCACATGATGATGATCACATTCCTGTATCCGTTTTTCAGCGCTCCAGCAATTGTCTTCAATCTCACGAAAAAACTTTCCATCCCTTATCATCCTTGCGCAGCAAGGCTTGTGATGTTCCAGTTTTATAAAACCTCCGTATCCGAATTTTTTTTCGTAATCCGGAATATGTTCCGGAAGTATGTGAGTATGTATATCAATCGTCAGCATGCTCTATAAAAATCGGGGATCAGTTTCCATTACGTGGTTACAATGTTTGCAGGTGCGTAATTTTTCAGAACCATAATATTCTTTGAAACGAGAAAGAAAATCATTTTCAATATCATTTAACTCAAAATAAGTTTCGTATAGTTTGTTGTTACACTTTTCACAAAACCACAACAAACCGTCTTTATAGTCTTTCCCTTTTCGCACACGCTCAATTACCAAACCAATGGAACCCTCTGTTCTTCCCGGTGAATGAGGAGTTTTAGGCGGGCACAAAAACATATCACCAGGTCCCAGTTTTATATCAACAGGTTTTCCGTCTTCCTGAATCCTAACATTTATTTCACCTTCGAGTTGATAAAACAATTCTTCTGTTTCGTTGTAGTGATAATCTTTACGGGCGTTTGGCCCGCCAACAATCATCACAATATAATCAGTGCCTTCGGGATACAGATTTTTATTGGCAATAGGCGGTTTAAGAAGATGGCGGTTTTCATCAATCCATTTTTTTAGGTTGAAAGGAGCGCGGATACTCATGAGTGATTTTTTAGTGGCTTCGTCACCCTGAACTTGTTTCAGGGTCTTTAAGTAAGCATGCTGAAATTAAATCAGCATGATGTTTCAAACACAAAGTAAAGAAATTCCGCAATAAGAATTAATTTTGAAACATGAACTTAAATCTTGAAAACAAAAGAGCCTTTGTTTGCGGCAGCACTCAAGGTATTGGAAAAGCAATAGCTATTGAGCTCTCAGCGCTTGGTGCAGACGTTATTTTAATTTCCCGTCACGAAGAAAAACTGAAGCAGACTCTTTCTGAATTAAACGCTTCAAAAGGTCAAAATCATAATTACATCTGTGCAGATTTTTCGCATCCTGCAATTCTTAAAGAAAAAGTTGAGCATTGGATTAAAGAAAACGGAGCCGTTCATATTCTCATAAACAACACTGGTGGACCACCATCAGGTAAAGCGATTGATGCTTCCCTTGAAGAGTTTATTCAGGCATTTAATAATCATTTGCTCTGCAATCAGGTTTTGGTACAGGCAGCTGAACCCGGCATGAAAGAGGCAGGTTACGGTAGAATCATCAATGTAATTTCCACTTCAGTTAAACAACCAATCCCGGGATTAGGTGTTTCAAACACCGTTCGGGCAGCGGTTGCAAACTGGGCAAAAACACTTTCTTTAGAATTGGCTCCTTTCGGAATTACGGTTAACAATGTACTTCCGGGAGCAACTGAAACTTCGCGCCTGACTTCAATTATTGATAAACGTGCAGAAAAAAATGCAGTAAGTAAAGAATCTGTAACATTAGAAATGCAGCATGAAATTCCTGCAAAGCGATTTGCCTCGCCTGCTGAAATAGCTGCTGCTGCTGCTTTTCTTGCAACACCTGCTGCCGGATATATAACAGGGATTAATTTACCTGTTGATGGGGGAAGAACAGCGTGTCTTTAATTTAATCAATCAGCATAAACCCCTTTCCGTGCACATTTACCAACTCAATTTTAGGGTCGGTTGAAAGGTATTTTCGAAGCTTCGCTATATAAACATCCATGCTGCGTGAGTTGAAATAATTATCATCACCCCATACTTTGTTCAGCGCATAAGAACGTTCAAGTACATCTTTCTTGTTTTCGCAAAGCAGGTTTAATAAAGCTGCTTCTTTTGTAGTTAGTTTTTGATTGTAATCCTTGCCATCAAGTGTTTGGTGTGTAACATCAAAACTCAACTTCCCTATTTTATAAGTTCTTTGTTCAGGTTCGCTGCTGACAGCTTCGGGGCTTACTCTGCGTAATATTGCTTTTACACGCAACAACAACTCGTCCATATTGAATGGCTTAGTGATATAATCATCTCCACCTTTTTTAAATCCGCTGATACGATCTTCGCTTAACGATTTTGCTGTAAGAAAAATAATAGGTATAGTTTTATCAGTTCTGCGTATTTCTTCTGCCAATGTAAAACCATCTTTAACAGGCATCATAATATCAAGAATACAAAGTTGAAATGCACCTTTTGAAAAAGCTTCGTAACCCTTCTTGCCGTTGATAGCCAAAGCTGTTTCATAACCTTTTGCGTTAAGATATTCTTTTAGCAACAAACCAAGATTTGGGTCGTCTTCAACTAAAAGAACTTTAAGGGCCTGTGCTGCTTTTTGCATGGTTTTATTTTTTTT
>SXHM01000091.1 GCA_005773695.1 Bacteroidota bacterium | reverse complement strand
GGGGGAGTTCAGCAGGAGCTGGTCGTATAGAACTTACCCACTGCAAAGATACATTTGAAATCCGAAACAGGAAATCTGAAAGAGAAAAAATCTTTCAGACAAAAATCTATCTTTGCCGCAACCTAAAACTACAACACATGGAAAACAAACCAACTCCTTTCAAAACCGCAATGAATTTCGGAGCCTTGCTTGGTCTGGTTCTTATTGCATACTCAGCATTATTATATGCATTTGACCAAACTACCAATCAGGCACTGAGCTGGATTAGTTATGTGTTTCTTGCAGTTGGAATTGTGCTGGGTACAATAAATTACCGCGATAAAAATCTTGGTGGTTATATCACCTACAACCAAGCCTTATGGACAGGCACATTGATTGTGTTTTTTGCAAGTTTTCTTTCGGCCTTTTATACTTACATTTTCACCGCATTCATTGACCCGGGAATGATTACCAAAATTCTGGAGGAAACCGAAATGAAAATGCTGGAAGAACAAAACATGGGCGAAGAAGAAGTGGAAATGGCTATGAAATACACCCGCATGTTTGTAACTCCCGGAATGATGACCATCACTGTTGTTTTTGCCACTACTATTATGGGATTCATATTTTCGCTGATTACTTCAGCAATTCTGAAAAAAGAGAATCCTAATCAGTCGTTTGAGAACGTAATTGATAATACATAGTAGCTTGGACATTTCAATTGTAATACCTCTTTACAACGAAGAAGAATCGCTAACCGAACTTTCGGCATGGATTGTTGCTGCACTTAAAAGCAGCAATTATTCTTACGAAGTTATTTTCGTGGATGATGGCAGCACCGATGCATCCTGGAAGAAAGTGATGGAAATTTCGGCAAACGATTTACGTTTTAAAGGCGTGAAATTTCGCAGAAACTACGGGAAATCTGCCGGATTAAACGTGGGTTTTGCAGAAGCGAAGGGCGATGTAGTAATTACCATGGATGCAGATTTACAAGACAGCCCGGAGGAAATTCCTGCACTTTATAAAATGATAACTGAACAAGGCTTAGACCTTGTTTCGGGATGGAAAAAGAAACGCTACGACCCGATTACCAAAACTATTCCTACCAAATTATTTAATTGGGCAACCCGAAAAATGTCTGGAATAGAACTTCACGATTTCAACTGCGGTTTAAAAGCTTATCGCAAAGATTTAATTAAAACCATTGATGTGTATGGCGAAATGCATCGATATATTCCAGTAATTTCGAAATGGGCAGGCTTCCGTAAAATTGGCGAAAAGGAAGTGCAGCATCAGAAACGTAAATACGGCACTACAAAATTTGGTATAGAACGTTTCATTAATGGATTCCTTGATTTATTAGTAATCACTTTTGTTTCGCGCTTTGGTAAAAAGCCAATGCATCTTTTCGGAACGCTTGGAACGCTTAGTTTTTTTGGTGGTTTTATGATTGCTGTTTATCTTTCTATTGAAAAATTTGCTTTTCACCAATATAAAATGACTGAGCGGCCGCTCTTTTATTTTGGGCTGCTGGCAATGGTTATCGGTACTCAACTTTTCCTTACCGGCTTTCTTGCCGAAATGGTTTCGCGCTCCGCATCAGACAAAAACCATTACTTGGTGGAGACAAAAACAGGTATGGGAAACAGCTAAAGGTTTCCATAAATGATGCGAAGCACGCAAAGATGAAAATCCAAAGTCAATGCACTTCTACTATTTTAATGATACGACCCGCTTCGTTTGGTTATAACGAAGAAACTGCAGTCAATAATGTTTATCAACAAAAAACTGGAAATACAGACAATGCTATCATTCATCAACAAGCGTTAAATGAGTTTGATGCCTTCGCCAAAAAACTAAGCGATGCAGGTGTAGATGTTATTATAGTACCCGACACACCCGAACCGCCAAAACCCGATGCTCTATTTCCGAATAACTGGATTTCATTCCATGATGATGGTACCGTTGTATTGTATCCAATGTATGCCAGTAACCGCAGAAAAGAAAGAAGGATATCAATTTTAGAAAATCTGAAAAACGAATACGGATTTGTAATAAACAAGCTTATTGACCTTACCCAAAACGAGCTACAGACAAAATTCTTAGAAGGCACCGGAAGTCTGGTTTTAGACAGAGTAAACAAGATTGCGTATGCCTCAGTTTCAGTAAGAACAACACCTGAACTTGTTTATGACTTTTGCAGGCAGTTTAACTATAAGCCAATACTTTTTAATGCAGTTGCAAAGGGAGTTTCCGTTTATCACACCAATGTTCTGTTATCAGTTTGTGACAGGTTTGCAGTTATCTGCCTTGATTACATTTTATCAAAACATGAAAAAGAAGAACTGCTAAGAACAATAAAGCAAACTCAAAAGGAAGTACTTATAATAACAGAAAAACAAGCTTCCAGTTTTGCGGGAAATATGTTGGAGCTAAAATCTGAAAAAGGTGAAAGCCTGCTCGTAATGTCCACTGCTGCTTATATATCTCTTGACCATGAGCAGATTTCATTTCTGAGCAAACATTGTAAAATCATCCATTCTCAGCTCAATACCATTGAAAAATACGGTGGCGGAAGCGCACGGTGTATGGTAGCAGAAATATTCCTACAAAGGAATTAAAAGTAAAATCCAAATCACTTACATTTGCAAAAAAACAGCAAACAGCGTAAGG
>SXHM01000090.1 GCA_005773695.1 Bacteroidota bacterium | reverse complement strand
GACGCCATTGAAGACATATGGCCGGATTACCCTACCAAAGATGATTTTTTCTTTAACGAGGACGAATACTAACATCTGATTAAAAAACAAAAAAGGATAAAGCGAAAGTTTTATCCTTTTTTGTTTTAGCGAATTGTAGCTCCCAGACTTTCTTTAAGAGTTGCCGCCATTTTCTCCATCACCTTGCTGATAGTTTTATCATTCAGCGTAGCTTTTTCATCCTGAATGATAAATGAAACTGCATAAGATTTTTTACCCGGCTCTAAGTTTTTTCCTTCGTATACATCAAACAGATTTACTTCTTTCAATAGATTGCGTTCTGTTTTGAAAGCAAGCTCTTTTATGTCGGCATAACGCACTTGTTTGTCAACCAAGAGTGCCAAATCCCTGCGCACAGAAGGGTAGACAGGAACTTCCGTATATTTTAATGAAACTCTTTTTATCTGATTTAGAATTTCATCCCAATCAAAATCGGCATAAAAAACTTCCTGTTCAATGTCCAATTTTTTCAGAATTGATTTTTTTACTTCACCGAATTCAACTACTTTTTTCTTTCCTGATTCATAAACTGAGGAATAAGAAAAGAGTTGAGAAGTATTGTCAGCACTTACCTCTTTTGTTTCAACCCCTAATTTTTTCAATACCGATTCAACCATTCCTTTCAGTTGAAAGAAGTTAGCATTATCAGAATTTGTGTTCCAGTTTTCAGTTTGTTTTCTTCCGGTCACCAAAACAGAAAATCTGTTTTTCTCCGTGTATTTCCAATCGCCTGTATCTTTGAGGTGGTAAGTCTTTCCGAATTCATAAAATTTCAAATCAGGATTTTTGCGGTTGATATTGTGCGCAATCATTTCCAATCCGTTGAAAAGTAAAGTCTGACGCATAACATTTAAATCACTGCTCAATGGATTCAGGATGTGAACGTTATTTGCTTTTTCAGTTTCGCCAAACATGTCAGAATATTTTTCAGCAGTTAGTGAGTTACAGATAATCTCTGTAAAGCCTTTTGCAGTATACAAATCAGAAATGGTATTTTTTGCTTTTTCTATATCGGGCTTAGTGGAATAAGAAATAGAAGAACGAAGCAGTGAGGGAATTTCCACATTGTTGTAGCCATAAACGCGGAGAATTTCTTCAATGACATCTACCTCACGAGTAACATCCGCTTTAAAAGGAGGAACTGAAAGTTGTAAACCTGTTTCACTTTCTTGTTCAATTCCAATCTGTAAATCGCGAAGGATATTTTTAATGCTTTCTTTCGGAAAAGCTTTACCAATAAGCCTTTCACAGTTTTTGTATGAGAAGTCTATTTTGAAATTTTCAATAACTTTTGGATAAATATCTACAACCGATGAAGATATTTTTCCTCCTGCAATTTCTTTTATCAGCAAGGCTGCACGTTTCAATGCATACACTGTAATATTTGGGTCAGCGCCACGTTCAAAGCGGAACGAAGCATCTGTTTTCAGCCCATGCAGACGTGAAGTTTTGCGAATAGAAACAGAATTGAAATAAGCACTTTCAAGAAAAATATTTTTTGTTTCAGCAGAAATTCCAGATTTCAAACCTCCAAAAACACCGGCTATGCACATGCCTTCGTTTGCATTGCACATCATCAAATCATTGGATGAAAGTTCGCGTTCTATTCCGTCAAGAGTAGTAAATTTTGTGGCTTGCGGCATTTTTTTTACTACAACTTTGTTGCCTAGTATTTTGTCTGCATCAAAAGCGTGGAGTGGTTGTCCAAGCTCATGCAAAACAAAATTTGTTGCATCAACAATATTATTAATCGGTTTTAGCCCGATTGATTTCAAACTCTTTTGTAGCCACGCAGGCGAATCTTTTACTTCTACTCCTGAAATAGTAATTCCGGAATAACGCGGGCATGCTTCTGTTTCTTCAATAACCACTTCAATTTTCAGACTTTCATTGTCTGCAGAAAAACTATCTATAGCAGGCATATTAATTTTTGCATCCTGACTTTTACCTCCATTAATAACTGCAGCTAAATCCCTTGCCACACCAATATGTGAGGCCGCATCCGAACGGTTAGGAGTTAAGCCAATTTCAAGAACATAGTCATCTTCTATTCCAAAATATTCCTTTGCGCTTGTTCCAACCTTTGCTGATGCATCCAAAACCATAATTCCTGCATGACTTGCTCCCAGACCGATTTCGTCTTCTGCACAAATCATTCCTTCTGATAAAGCTCCTCTAATTTTTGATTTTTTGATTTGGAAAGGTTCACCTGTAACAGGATGAACCGTTGCACCAACTTCGGCAACAACTACTTTTTGTCCTGCTTCAACATTGGGCGCACCGCAAACAATGTTCAGTAATACTCCGTTGCCAACATCTACTTTGGTAACACTTAATCTGTCAGCATCAGGATGCTTTTCCCGTTCTTTTACTTCACCAATTACTAAGCCTTCCAGTCCGCCTTTTACAGATTGAAATTTATCTATACTCTCTACTTCTAATCCGCAACCAGTGAGTAAAGCCGCAGTTTCTTCCGGAGAAAATTTAAGGTCTATATATTGTTTAAGCCAGTTGTAAGAAATCTTCATAAAACGTTATTAAATAGTAGCAATTACTTTCAGTTCAATCGCAATAGGAGTCGGAAGACAATTTATTTCTACCGTTGTGCGGCAGGGACGATTGTCTTTAAAATAATCAGCATAAATGCGGTTATAAGTCGCAAAATCATCTTTCATGTTGGTAAGAAAAACAGTTACATCCACAATATTATCCCAACTGCTTCCTGAATCTTCCAGGATGTAACGCACGTTCGTAAACACAGAGTGGCATTGCTTTTCAATGTCATACGAAACAATTTTACCGGCCTCATCAAGCTCAACTCCCGGAATTTTTTTTGTGCCTTTTTCGCGCGGACCAACTCCGGAAAGAAAAAGTAGATTTCCAACCTTGCGGGCGTGCGGATACAGACCAACAGGTTCGGGTGCTTTGGAGGAATTGATAATTGTTTTTTCGTCAGCCATACAGAGTTCTTTTGCAATTGCGTAAAAGTATGCAAAGATTGATATTTTTACGCTCTAATATTTCAATTATGACGAGAAAAGAAAAAGCAATTGTCATTGGTGCTTCCGGACAAATAGGGACAGACTTAGTTGAAAAATTGCGTGAACTTTATGGTATTGATAACGTTGTGGCTTCCGATATCAAAGGTGCTTCAGACACTGTTATGAATGATGGACCTTTTGAAATATTAGATGTATTGGATGGTAACAAACTTTCAGAGGTAATTGAAAAACATAAAATCACTCAGGTATATTTATTAGCTGCTCTGCTTTCTGCAACTGCAGAAGCCAAAATTAAATCTGCATGGCGACTCAACATGGATGGCCTTTTCAATGTGCTTGATTTAGCCAAAGAAAAAAAGATTGAGAAAATCTTTTGGCCAAGTTCAATTGCAATTTTTGGTCCTAGCACACCTAAAGATAAAACACCCCAAAATACAATTGCGCAACCCAGTACAGTCTATGGAATAAGCAAACTTGCAGGAGAAAGATGGTGCGAATATTATTACAAAAAATTTGGTGTAGATGTGCGAAGTATCCGTTATCCCGGATTGATTGGTTATAAATCTTTGCCCGGAGGTGGCACAACCGATTACGCTGTTCAGATTTTTTATGATGCAATTTTGAAAGGCAGTTTTGAATGTTTCCTTGGTAAACACACAACTTTGCCTATGATGTATATGCCGGATGCCATCAAAGCAACAATTGATTTAATGCATGCGCCTTCAGAAAAATTGTCTGCACGATACGGCTACAACATTGCAGGAATGAGTTTCTCTCCAAAAGAAATTGCAGCTGAAATAAGAAAACATTTTCCGGATTTTGGAATCATTTATAAACCAGACCATCGTCAGCAGATTGCAGACAGCTGGCCACATTCAATTGATGATACATTTGCAAAAATGGAGTGGGGCTGGAAAGCAGAATACGACCTGGAAAAAATGACTGCCGATATGTTTAAGCATTTAATACCGTTGCTTAAAAAAACTGAATTACATAAAAACTGAAATTTATGAACAGAAGAGAACTGCTGAAAGCATTAGGCGCAACTGCTGCCGGTGTTGCGTTATTGCCACAACTGAAAGCGATGGGATATTTTGCGCCATCGGAATTTACAAAATCTGCTTTCGGTGATGATTTTTTGTGGGGTGTTGCAACAGCAGCTTACCAGATTGAAGGTGCACATAATGCAGATGGCAAAGGACCTTCAGTATGGGATACTTTTTCACATGGAAAGAAAAATATTAAGACTGGTGAGAACGGTGATGTGAGTTGTGATTTTTATCACAGCTATGCACAGGATATTGATTATATAAAGCAAATGAATATGCAGGTGTTTCGTTTTTCTACTGCATGGTCACGCATAATACCTCAGGGAACCGGGGCAGTTAATCAAAAAGGTTTGGACTTTTATAATAAAGTAATTGATACATGTTTAGAAAAAGGAATTCAACCCTGGCTTACAACGTATCATTGGGATATTCCGCAAGCCCTGCAGGATAAGGGTGGATGGACAAACCGTGATGTGCTTAGCTGGTATAACGAATATGTTGAAGTTATAACTAGAGCATATGGTGACCGTGTTAAAAATTGGATGGTGATGAATGAGCCACTTGCATTTACTGCTATTGGTTATTTATTAGGGATTCATGCGCCCGGGGAAAAAGGGTTTAAAAATTTCATTCCTGCTGCACATCACACTACACTTTGTCAGGCCGAAGGTGGAAGAATAATAAGACGCAATGTGAAAGACGCGAACATAGGAACTACTTTTTCCTGCTCATCAATAGAGCCATTTAAGGGAAAAGATGTTCATGCTAAAACTGTGGAACGCTGGGATGCAATGGTAAACCGTCTGTTTATTGAGCCAGCTTTAGGAATGGGATATCCCATGGAGTCGTTGCCTGCAATAAAAAAGGTTGAAAAATATATGCAGCCCGGTGATGAAGAAAAAATGAAATTTGATTTTGATTTTATTGGTGTTCAGAACTATACGCGAGAAATTGCTCGTGCAAATTTTATTATTCCTTACATGAAAGGTTTGCAGGTTCCTGCCAAAAGAAGAAATGTGGAAACTACGGAAATGGGTTGGGAAGTTTATCCTGAGGGGATTTATAAAGTGTTAAAGAAATTTGCTGCTTATCCCAATGTGAAGAAGCTCTATGTTACCGAAAACGGGTGTGCGTTTCCTGATGTGGTTGAAAATGGAAGAGTGCATGATGTAAAACGCGTTCAGTTTTTCAAAGATTATTTAGCTCAGGTACTTCGTGCTAAAAATGAAGGCGTGAATGTGCAAGGTTACTTCGTGTGGACGTTGCTTGACAATTTTGAATGGGCAGAAGGTTACCACACCCGCTTTGGATTGGTTCATGTTGATTTTAAAACACAGCAACGAATTATGAAAGATTCTGCACTGTGGTTTAAGGAATTTTTAGCTGACTAAAATTAATTCGAAAATAGGGCTTTAAGTTCTGTAGCCTCTCCCGGTTTCATTTTTCCGGCAAGTATTAAGCTGAGTTGTCTTCTTCTTAAAGCACCATCAAATCGGTCTTTTTCAAGTTCAGTTTCAGGTTCAATTTCGGGAACATTAATAGGGCGTCCAACCTGGTCAACAGCTACAAAGGTGTAAATAGCTTCATTACATTTTTTCTTTTCACCTGTTATAGTGCTTTCCACCCACACATCAATAAAGATTTCCATGCTGGAATTGAATGCGCGAGATATTTTTGATTCCAGAGTAACAACCTCGCCAAGTTTTATTGGCTGATTAAAATTTACATTATTTACAGAAGCAGTTACAACAACCCTTCCGCAATGCCTTTGAGCTGTAATTGCTGCTGCAAT
>SXHM01000089.1 GCA_005773695.1 Bacteroidota bacterium | reverse complement strand
TGCACTGAGTATAAACATCAGCAGCGAAATAACGATGATGGTAGGAATAAAAATAAGCAGCCGCTTTAGCAGGTATTGAAGCATTTTATCTTATTGTTTACAAAATTACTTCACCAGTGCAAAACCAGCTTCCCAATAACCGGGGCGCATCATAGAAGGATCTGCATTGGTAAAGCGTTTGTGAATGGCAATACGCTCAGTTGGCGCATACATAAAGATGTAAGGAGATTCATCATGCAGCATAACCTGAAAACGTTTATTCATAGCAGCGCGTTTGCTTTCATCTAATTCAATGCGGATTGAATCAACCAATGCATCGGATGCAGCGCTTCCGAAGCCGGTATAGTTGCTTCCGTCATTATAGGATTCGCTGTGGAAAATCTGTTTGTGGTCATTAGGAACCGGAGACTGCACCCATGCTCCGAAGAAGACATCAAACTTGTGGTTCTTCAAGTTTTCAAGGTAAACCGACCAGTCTTGAGCAACTACATTAATGTTGATCCCTACTTTACGTGCATCTTCCTGCAATAATAAAGCAGTTGATTTACGTTCGTCATTTCCAGAGTTGTAAGTAAACTCAAGGTTCATCTGTACCTTTTGTCCATTCACAACTTTATCAAGAACTCCGTCTGCATCGGTATCTTTCCAGCCGGCATCGGTCAGCATTTGTTTTGCTTTTTCAGGGTTATAATCAAATGCAACAATATCTGAATTGTATTCATCTTTTTTAGAAGGATGAATAGGGCCCACAACACGTTGTGCCTGTCCGTATTTTATAATTTTTATTTGCTTGTCAACATCAATAAGGTGAGCAAGCGCCTGTCTTACATTTTTATCTGCAAGCTGAGGTTTGCGTGTATTTAACCCGATATAGGTGTAAGCTAACATAACGGGTGTGTATGCATTGAAATTCTCTGTAAATTTTTCTGATTCAGGAAGTGTGGCAAAATCTTTTGATTTTATGCTGCGCATTACATCAAGGTTTCCGGCTTTCAGGGCTACAAGTGCTGTGGTTTGGTCATTAATTGTCTGGTAAGTTATTTTAGGTGCATTTGCTATAAAATAATCGCTTCCATTTTTAACTTCAGAACCCCACCAGTTTTCTTTTTTTACCAAAACTATTCTTTGTCCTGTTGCCCACTCTTCTAATTTGTAAGCACCGCTTCCGCTTATGAATTCTTTCTCACGCCCGCGTTTTTCCGAGTTGAAATCATCAGCAAATTCAGCCAGTTTGGGGTCGTTGGCATATTTACTTTGTTCAAGTGTAAGTCCTTTAACAGTGAAACTCTTCATCAAACCTTTTGGGTCGTAGAAATATTCGGGAAGAATAGAATAGTCACCGCTGGATGCTTCGGCAAGAATATAAACCGTGTTGCTTACTAATGTAAACTTCCTCGGTTCTTCAGGGTAAGTTACAAAGTCAGTAATGAATTCGTAGTATGGTCGGATACGTTCATTTTTAACTTTCGGGTTTTTAATAACCTTTAAAGTAAACTCAACATCCTGTGGTGTAATTGCTTGACCGTTATCCCATTTTGCTTCAGGGCGAATGGTATACGTAATTCTTAATCCGCCTTCGGGTGTTTTTTCAATCTGCGGACGGGCTTCGGCAAGCAGGGGAGTAAGTTCAAGCTTTTTAAAATCAATTTCCATAAGACTTGAATAAATATTTTTGATGATATAACCCGCACCCGCATCACTGTAATTGGTTGGATTCAGCATATCGGCATCAGAAAGTTCGTGAATAATTACATCAGGACTTCCGGTAATTTTTTTTGATTCACCGCCACCGCAAGAAACAAGAAATGAAGTTGCAATAGCCGAAACAATCAGAAGAGCAGAGTTTTTAATTTTCATCAGTAAATTATTTGTTTTTATTTTTTTGAAGCCTGCAAATATAGTATTAGAAATGAATAGCAAAGAGCTAAAATTCCCGACTGAAAATAAATTATAGTTGGTGATTGAAATAAATATCTATTTTTGCCGTCCCTTTAAAAAAGGTGAGATGCCTGAGAGGCCGAAAGGAACAGTTTGCTAAACTGTCGTACGGGGTAACTTGTACCGAGGGTTCGAATCCCTCTCTCACCGCAGACATAGGTTGAGAAGTGGATTGAAGTTCTTTATTATATTGTTTTCGGGGTGTAGCGTAGTCCGGTCATCGCGCCTGGTTTGGGACCAGGAGGTCGCAAGTTCGAATCTTGCCACCCCGACTTTTTGAGTCTAAGGTTTAAGGTTTAATGTTTTCGCAACTTTAAACTTTAAACCTTTAACATTTATATCCGGTCCCATAGCTCAGCTGGATAGAGCACAGGTTTTCTAAACCTGCGGCCATTGGTTCGAATCCAATTGGGATCACTTCTTTATTCCAACACACCTCTGTTTATACTTTAAATAGCCCGTTTATTTCGGGCTATTATTTTTTGTATACACTTGCTTTCCTAAAATCCAAACGTATGAGCAAATCAACCAACACCTTGCAGGAAACAAATTACAGCGCACTTAGCACTTTAGTTACCGTATTCTTTTTCTGGGGATTTATAGCAGCAGGCAACAGTGTGTTCATTCCTTTTTGCAAGCATTATTTCAGTTTAGACCAGTTCCAGAGCCAGCTTATTGATTTTGCATTTTACACCGCCTACTATGTGGGTGCCCTTGGCTTGTTTGCTTACGGTGCCTTTGGCGGCAAAGACCTGGTGGGCAAGTGGGGCTACAAAAAAAGCATTGTATATGGTTTGCTGTTTTCTGCTTTTGGCGCGGCTGCCATGATATTTGCTGTAAATGCCAACACGTTTGCGGGAATGCTTATCGGTTTGTTTGTGGTGGCCTTGGGTTTCTCGTTGCAGCAAACAGCGGCTAATCCTTTCGCAATTAATCTGGGTGACCCTTCTACTGGAAACAGTCGCGTGAACTTGGGTGGCGCAATCAATTCGTTTGGTACCACCATTGGACCAATTGTAGTAGCCATCGCATTGTTTGGTTCTACTGCAGCTATTACGGACGAACAGATTGCAGCCCTCAGCCTCGAGAAAGTGATTGTGCTCTACACCTGTGTAGGCTTATTATTTATTGCTGCTGCTGCCTTGTTTTATTTTTCCAAGAAAGTGCCTGAGGGAATCACTATTGAAAAAACAGAAAACTCAAAGAAGGCTTTATATATGCTCTTAATTATGACGGGACTGCTCATAATCATGTTCGCACCCGTTTTCAAGAGCTATAAAATTGACATGACCAGTTCAAGTACAGAAGAGGTTCATGCCATGAATATGTATCGCATGCGCTGGCTGCTGGGCGCATTTGTGGTGGTGGTGGTAGGTTTACTCACCGCGAATTTCAGCGCTAAAAAGAAAAGCGCGGGATGGGGAGCCATGCAATATCCTCAACTGGTGTTGGGTATGCTGGCCATTTTTGTTTACGTTGGCGTTGAGGTTGCCATCGGCAGCAATTTAGGTGAGTTGTTGAAGCAAACCGAGTTTGGAGGTTTTCAGGCATCCGAAGCTACGCCTTACATTGCTATGTATTGGGGCAGTCTGATGATAGGAAGATGGGCGGGTTCTATTTCTGCTTTCAACTTTTCAAAAAGCACAAAAACCATTTTACTGGTGGTTATGCCGCTAATTGCTTTTGCATTAATTATCGGGGTTAACACCATTGCACAATACAATATGAAACCGTTGTATTATTATGTTGTATGCGTAATCATGCAAATTGCAGCATTCTACATCAGTAAAGAAAAACCCGTAAGAACCTTACTTATATTCAGTTTGCTGGGTGTTGCTGCCATGGTAGTAGGCATCATGACAACAGGAACCATAGCCGTGTATGCATTTCTGAGCGGAGGTTTATTCTGTTCTATTATGTGGCCTGCCATCTTTAACTTGTCTATTGCGGGCTTAGGTAAACACACCACGCAAGGTTCAGCATTTTTGATTATGATGATTCTGGGTGGTGGTATCATTCCGCCTATACAAGGCAAGCTGGCTGATGTTGTAGGTATTCATCAATCGTATTGGATAGCGGTGGTGTGTTTCGCCTACCTAGCATTCTTTGCCTTTGCAGCAAAAGGTATATTGAAACGTCAGGGAATTGATTACGATGCGCAAGTGGATGGCAAAGGACATTAATGGAAATATTTTCGCATGTTTGTCCTGTCATAACATTATTCCCTATGAAAAAATCACTATACTTTTTCCTGGCATTCTCATTTGCTTTTATTTCCTCTTGTAAAAAAGAAGATGGTGCTGATGATCTTAAATTCGGAATCATTGAAGGAACCGTTTATGCCAATGTTCCGGG
This sequence comes from Bacteroidota bacterium, assembly GCA_005773695.1. The sequence continues at coordinate 94 of SXHM01000089.1, read as the reverse complement.
CAAAACAATTTCGGGCGCAATTGTATTTTTAAACTATGAAGGAGTTAAGTATGAAACAACATCCAACACCGATGGTTTTTTCAGCCTTGAAGTT